>NZ_JASPJI010000058.1:0-684 GCF_030232285.1 Corynebacterium sp. MSK047
GTAGTGCTCGACGGGTTAACTCCCCGGGAGGTAATCTCTGGTGTTATCCATGATGCAATGACCGCCTGACCCTACCGGCCATTTTTCGAGCCATTTTTGTCATAAACGTAGTCAGTAACTCGCATCGCCCCAACGCCGCCAGCCATAAACGTAGTCAGTAACTCGCATCAGTGACACTGGGGGAGAGGGGGGCTTTACCCGGGTTTGGTGGGGAGAGCTTTTGCCACAGTCTAGGTTGCCCCGAGACCCGGGGCTGGATGTCAGTTTTCAACTTAAAATATCTGCCATGAACTGGCGATTTGCTTATGTTCAGCGCTGTTCTGTAGAGTAACAACTCGTGCACAGCGCTGGTAATCCAGAAAGTTGAGCACGGCATTTAAGGCCCTGTGGCGCAGTTGGTTAGCGCGCCGCCCTGTCACGGCGGAGGTCGCGGGTTCAAGTCCCGTCAGGGTCGCCACTTGATTAATTTCAAGTCTGGCCAGATAGCTCAGTCGGTAGAGCGTCCGCCTGAAAAGTGGAAGGTCAGCGGTTCGATCCCGCTTCTGGCCACAATTAATCCCCAGTCCGAAAACGGGCTGGGGATTCTTTGTTTTACCAGGTGTTTGTCGCGGGTTAAGGGTCAAAATGTGTGTCTGGCTCGGCGTGTCGCGGGGGTTAGATTTGGCCTTTTTGAATGCCGATTGA
>NZ_JASPJI010000059.1:0-606 GCF_030232285.1 Corynebacterium sp. MSK047
GGCACTGTTGCAAATAGTCGGTGGTGATAAACTTATCATCCCCTTTTGCTGATGGAGCTGCACATGAACCCATTCAAAGGCCGGCATTTTCAGCGTGACATCATTCTGTGGGCCGTACGCTGGTACTGCAAATACGGCATCAGTTACCGTGAGCTGCAGGAGATGCTGGCTGAACGCGGAGTGAATGTCGATCACTCCACGATTTACCGCTGGGTTCAGCGTTATGCGCCTGAAATGGAAAAACGGCTGCGCTGGTACTGGCGTAACCCTTCCGATCTTTGCCCGTGGCACATGGATGAAACCTACGTGAAGGTCAATGGCCGCTGGGCGTATCTGTACCGGGCCGTCGACAGCCGGGGCCGCACTGTCGATTTTTATCTCTCCTCCCGTCGTAACAGCAAAGCTGCATACCGGTTTCTGGGTAAAATCCTCAACAACGTGAAGAAGTGGCAGATCCCGCGATTCATCAACACGGATAAAGCGCCCGCCTATGGTCGCGCGCTTGCTCTGCTCAAACGCGAAGGCCGGTGCCCGTCTGACGTTGAACACCGACAGATTAAGTACCGGAACAACGTGATTGAATGCGATCATGGCAAACTGAAACGG
>NZ_JASPJI010000005.1:0-130245 GCF_030232285.1 Corynebacterium sp. MSK047
AGTCCTCGGCGGAGCAACCCCACGTGAGATACTCCAGCAAATATTCAATCGTGGCGCATTAACCGCTTGATCCCGCCTTCGGTGCCGATAACGGTCCGCAACAATTGGAACCGTCGACACTTGCTCATCCTCGAATTGTGGAGGATATTCGTCGAGGTTGGCGGCAGGCGGGGGAGTAGCCCGCCGAGTATTTCGCAAAGGGGCGGGCGAGTAGCAGGTCGGCGGTGTAGTCGGCTAACCTTTATAGCCGTGACTGACGCGAAGAAGACCCCTGAAAACACCGCCACCGTTCCTGAGCAGCTGCGCATTCGCCGCGAGAAGCGTGACCGCCTGCTCGAGGCTGGAATTCAGCCGTACCCGGTTGAGGTTCCCCGTACTCATTCCCTCAAGGATGTCCGTGAAGAGTGGGGCCACCTCGAGGCTGGCGAGGAGACTCAGGATGTCGTGACCGTCATTGGTCGTGTCATGTTTATTCGTAACACCGGCAAGCTCTGCTTTGCCGCTCTGCAGGAGGGTGACGGCACGACCCTGCAGGCCATGCTTTCCAAGGCTGAGGTCGGCGAGGACGCCCTGGCTGCTTGGAAGTCGGACGTAGATATGGGCGACTTCGTCCTCATTACTGGCCGCGTAATTTCTTCGCGCCGCGGCGAGTTGTCCGTGATGGCTACCAAGTGGCAGATGGCCTCGAAGGCTCTGCGTCCGCTGCCGGTGTCGTTCGCTGATCTGTCCGAGGACAGTCGCGTGCGTCACCGCTACACGGACCTGATTATGCGTGAGCAGGCGCGTACTAACGCACTGACTCGTATCAAGGTCATCCGCGAGCTGCGCCACGCCCTTGAGCGTCGCGGTTTCCTCGAGGTCGAAACCCCGATGCTGCAGACTCTGCACGGCGGTGCAGCTGCACGTCCGTTCGTGACTCATTCCAACGCTTTGGACATCGATCTCTACCTGCGTATCGCGCCGGAGCTTTTCCTCAAGCGCTGCGTCGTCGGCGGTATGGAGCGAGTCTTTGAGATCAACCGTAACTTCCGCAACGAGGGTATCGACTCCTCGCACAGCCCGGAGTTCGCGATGCTGGAGTACTACGAGGCATTCGGCACCTACGATGACTCCGCCCGCACCGTCCGCGAGGTCATTCAGGAAATCTGCGTCGCGGTCTTCGGTTCGACGACTGTTACGCTTGCCGACGGTACGGAGTTCGACTTTGGCGGCGAGTGGAAGCAGATTGAGATGTACCCGTCGCTGAACGAGGCACTTGCTCGCAAGTTCCCTGGTCAGCCGGAAGTCACTATTGACTCGACCGTCGAGGAGCTAAAGGCAATCGCCGATGTGATTGGACTTGAGGTTCCGGAAAAGGGCGGCTGGGGCCACGGCAAGCTGGTTGAGGAAATCTGGGAGCTGCTCTGTGAAGACCAGCTCGACGGTCCTATCTTTGTCCGCGACTTCCCGGTCGAGACCTCTCCGCTGACTCGTCAGCACCGCTCCAAGCCTGGCGTGACCGAGAAGTGGGATCTTTACGTCCGTGGCTTCGAGCTGGCTACCGGCTACTCCGAGCTGGTTGACCCGGTTGTCCAGCGTGAGCGCTTTGAGGATCAGGCGCGACTGGCCGCCGGTGGCGACGACGAGGCCATGGTTCTGGATGAGGACTTCCTGCACGCAATGGAGCAGGGCATGCCGCCGACGACCGGTGTGGGCATGGGCATTGACCGCCTGCTGATGGCCCTGACCGGCCTTGGCATTCGCGAAACCGTGCTGTTCCCGATCGTGAAGCCGGAAGCGTAAGCGACTGAATTCATGTGTAGTTATCCCGGTGTTATCACCGGGATTATTTTTATCCCGTAATTTCTTCACCCGTGAATTCGGTAAATGGGAATAAGAAAATTGATCGGCGATCCGTATTGCGCTTGGGAGCAGCAGCGGGAGCAGCAGCGAGTGCAGGGGCCGTAACGGTGGCCGTCAATAGCGTCGGGACGCGAGCAGTTGCATCGGCGGCCCCGAACCAGGCGCCGTTTCCATTCACCGGGTTGACCAGCGGCCTTGTTGTGACGGACCTGGAAGTCGTGACCGTGACCGATACGTCGGTGACATTTTCGTGGGCGACGTATGCAGGCCCACATCCAGCGTGGGGGAAGCTGGCTCCACTGGCGCCGGCCGACACTGAAGTTGCGCTAGTGCCAGTCGATGCCGATGAGGGCGGCGAGCTACCCGTGGTACATAAGGACGAGACGCAGGTTGGCTACCACTTTGTGACCGTCGATAAGCTGCGCCCTGGAACCACGTACCGTTTCGAATGCCGATCGAATGGGCTGGTCGCCGAGCCGGGATTAATTACCCGAAACCTCCCCAATACACCCGAGCAAACTGGACAGTTCACGACGTTGGTCGCTCCGGAAGGGGAGTACCTGACCACGATTGCCATCCTCAATGACACGCATATTGGCGAAAATGGGCATGGTATTATCACCGGCAATTTCCCCGCGCCTATCTTTTCTGAACCGGGTGCCGGACCGTACCCCGAGGTCATGCTGACAGCTGCTCTCGCCGAGCTGCGCGGGATGGGGATTGAAAAGGTTTTCGTCAACGGTGATGCCACGTCGGAAGCACGTCCGGCGGAGGTGCGTCGATTTGCCGAGATTATGAATACCTTTGGTGCTCAGGAGCGGCAGTGGTTTGTCACCCGCGGCAATCATGATCGTCCGCATAAGCCGGATGCCGATCCATCTGCTGGCTACGACGAATTCCCGGTTTTGGAGGGTACCGAGAATCATCGCGATCCCTTCGGTGTTCTCCTGGGGCGTCCGCGACAGGAACTGTGGGTCACTCAGCAGGGGCCGATTCGGGTCATCGGTCTGGATTCATCGAAGTTGGATGAGTCCGGTGGCGAAATTAGCCCGGAACAGTTCGATGCACTGGAGCGGGAACTGCAGCGCGCCCCCAGCAAGCCGACGGTTGTGCTGGCTCATCACCCAATTACCGCCGAGGCTGGTTGGACACATGCTGCCGGCCCCACCTTCATTCTCAACAGCGCTGATGCACGACGCTTGCAGCAGATGCTTAACGACGCTCCGGGTGTATTCTTCGCGGGGGCAGGTCACACCCACCGTGCAAAGCGTACTCGCGGTGATGTTGGGGCCGGCGTTGATTATTTGGAGACCGGCGCGTGCAAAGCATACCCCGGTGGCTACACACTGCTGCATGTCTACTCCGGTGGCTACCAGGTTAACTTTCACCGTTTGAGCAGCGAAGATGCGCTTGCGTGGACTGCGCGTGCCCGTTGGGCGATGTACGGTTTCGAGCCCGAGGCTCTGCTTGGTGAGCTCTCTGATCGCAACTACGTTGTTAACCGCGTTATCGCCTGACAAGTTAGAAGCCTGAAAGTTTTCTGTTACTTGGCAATGTTTTTTCAATTCTTGTGACAACGGTCACGTGATTGTTTTATTGTTATGCCAGTAATAGTTCTGACTCGAAAGGCCATGATCACATGAGCGAGAAGAAGAACCGCGAAGATTCGACTGTCGGCCGCAATAACCCTGGTCGCGACGCTATCGGAGCGGCAATGCGGTTCATCACGTCGATTACTGGTTCGGACTTCGCCCAGAAGTACGACCTTCAGCCAAAGATCGACCGCGTGGTGTACCAGTCCACCAAGTCCGGTTTTAAGACCCTTGGTGCCGCGAACCGTCAGTTTAAGAAGATTTCCGGTTCCGGTAAGCCGGAGCGTCCGGCTGAGGAAGCCCAGGCTGCACAGGAGGCCGCAGCCGAGGAGAAGGCAAAGAAGCTCTTCGACCTCACCCCGACCGAGGATCAGCAGATGATCGTCGAGACGGTTAAGGAGTTTGCTGAGTCTCGCTTGCGCGAGGCTGCTTACAAGTCCGACCACGAGGCAACTCCGCCGGAGAACCTCGTCTCTGAGGCTTCTGAGCTGGGCGTCACTATGATCAACGTCCCGGAGGCTTTCGAGGGCATCGCTACCGGCGAGGATGTCACCACCAACGCGCTGGTTGCAGAGGCTCTGTCCTACGGTGACATGGGTCTGGCTCTGGCAGTGCTGGCTCCGGCCGGTGTCGCTGCCACCCTGACCGCTCACGGCTCCGACTCGCAGCAGAAGACCTACCTGCCGGCATTCGCTGGCGAGAACGTCCCGGCTGCCGCTGTTGTGCTCGCAGAGCCGCGCCCGCTTTTCGACGCACGCAAGCCTGAAACCACCGCAAAGCGCGAGGGCGATTCGCTGGTCCTCAACGGTGTTAAGTCCTTCGTTCCGAACGCCGGCGCAGCTGAGCTGTTCATCATCGGTGTTGAGCTCGAGGGTAAGCCGGCTCTGGTTATCGTTGAGTCCGACACTGAAGGTCTCCACGTTGAGGCTGACCCGTCCATGGGTCTGCGCGGTGCCGCAATGGGGCGCGTCATCCTGAAGGACGTCAAGGTTCCGGCTGAGAACATTCTCGGCGGCGCTAGCACCTCGGCTGCAGATCGTGAAGAGGCATACCTCGACATTCTGCGTCGTTCCCGCCTCGGCTGGGCAGCTCTTGCAATGGGTACTTCTCAGGCAGTTCTCGACTACGTCATTCCTTACGTCAACGAGCGTCAGGCATTCGGCGAGCCGATTTCCCACCGCCAGGCAGTGGCCTTCATGGTCGCCGACATCAAGATTGAGCTCGATGGTCTCCGCATGATCACCCTCCGCGGTGCTTCCCGCGCTGACCAGGGTCGCGGCTTCGCTCGCGAGGCAGCTCTGGCTAAGACCTTCGCCACTGAAAAGGGTATGAAGATTGGTTCCGACGGTGTGCAGCTGCTCGGCGGACACGGCTTCACCAAGGAGCACCCGGTTGAGCGTTGGTACCGTGACCTCCGCGCAATTGGTGTCGCCGAAGGCATCGTCGTTCTGTAAACCGCTAGATACTTCAGCCGAAAAGAATTAAGAGGAAAGAAAATGATTAACCTCGAACTGCCGAAGTTCCTCAAGGCGGGCGCGTCCCAGTCGCATCAGGCCGCCGCTGAGATCTTCCGACCGATTTCCCGTAAGTACGATCTCGCTGAGCACGAGTACCCGAAGGAACTCGACACCCTTGCCTCCATGATGGACGGCATGGCAGATGGTGGCCGTGGCTTCTCCGGTGCTTCTGGTGGACGTGGCGACGATAAGAAGCCGAAGCGCACCGGTGTAAAGAACGGTGGCAACATGGCTTCGCTGCTCAACGTTATTGAGACCTGCTGGGGTGACGTGGGTCTGACCCTGTCTCTGCCGTACCAGGGTCTGGGTAACGCAGCCATCGCAGCTGTTGCTACTGATGAGCAGCTGGAGGCTTTCGGTAAGACCTGGGCTTCCATGGCAATTACCGAGCCGTCCTTTGGTTCTGACTCCTCCGCAGTTTCCACCACCGCCAAGCTCGATGGTGATGAGTACGTCATCAACGGTGAGAAGATCTTCGTCACTGCTGGTGAGCGTTCCGACTCCGTCGTTGTGTGGGCGACCCTGGACAAGTCCAAGGGCCGTGCTGCCATCAAATCCTTCCTGGTGAAGAAGGGCACTCCGGGCTTCACCGTGGAGCGTCTGGAAGAGAAGCTGGGTATTCGTTCCTCGGATACTGCAGTGCTCCGCCTGGACAACGTCCGCGTTCCGAAGGAGAACCTGCTGGGTTCCCCGGACATTGATGTTAAGAAGTCCTTCGCCGGCGCAATGGCGACCTTCGACAACACTCGTCCGCTGGTTGCGGGTATGGCCATCGGTGTCTCCCGTGCTTCGCTGGAAGAGCTGCGTCGCATCCTGGAAGAGGCTGGCATCGAGATTGACTACGATGCACCGGCACACACCCAGAGCGCTGCTGCAGCTGAGTACCTGAAGCTGGAGTCCGATTGGGAGGCTGCATACCTCCTGGCTCTGCGCGCTGCGTGGATGGCTGACAACAAGCAGCCGAACACTCTGGAAGCTTCCGAGTGTAAGGCCAAGGCCGGCCGTGCAGGCACCGAGATTTGCCTCCGTGCCGTTCAGCTGGCAGGTACCTTCGGTTACTCTGAGCGTAACCTGCTGGAGAAGTGGTCCCGCGACGTCAAGATCCTGGACATCTTCGAAGGTACCCAGCAGATTCAGCAGCTGGTCGTTGCTCGCCGCACCCTGGGCCTGTCCTCCAAGGAACTGAAGTAGTTACAGTTTCAGAGCAATCTACATACTGGTGAGCCGGTAAAAGCTCACAAAGATGCTCAAGCCACATTTCTTAAAACACCGTCCTGCCATGACTTGGTAGGGCGGTGTTTTATTTTGCGCTGTTTTGGCCGTGTGTCTCTTGTCGTTGCGTTCCTATTTTTCTGAGATTAGAGGGAGAGTTCATCTAATTTTCATCTTTAGGTTCTAGGCTTATTGGACATGAGCATTTCCCGCCGGGCCTACCTATCTGTTGCAACTCTTGCTGCAAGTTCAATGGCCGTCGCGAAAACCTCGGGAGCGTACGGCCTGGAGTACGTCACGTCGGGTCTGGGGCTTACCCAGTCGGATTCCAAGTCGTGGCAGGTACTGGCTAGCGACTTGGAGGTCATCACTGTCACAGACACGTCAGTGGCATTTACATGGGCAACATATGCTCCGGGAGTGCAGACAGCGTATGGCTTCATTAAGCCGACCGTTCCTTCGGATGAGCGGGTGCTGCTTGGTCCTGCGGATTCAACGCAGTTAGAGCTCGTGCACGAGGGGTACTCAGAGTCGGGCTACCACCATGTGGTCATTGACGGGTTGGAGCCGGGACGGGAGTATCGCTTTGAGTGCTGGTCACACAACTGTCGCGCGGTTCCGTCGCTGAATATCACCATGAGCAAAACGGCACCGGAGAAGACAGGCGTCGTAAGCACTCTGCCAGCGCTGGAGGGTGCACATTTGGCGACGTTCGCGCTGACGAATGACACACACATTGGCAAGCCCAATCATGACGGCATTCGCATTGGCAACCTCGGTCTTTCCTCCGGTCCGGGAGAGCAGCCTTTTGCCTCTATGCAATTGCAGGGTCTGGTGGACACGGTAAAGGCTGCCGGGTTAGACACTCTCGTCATCAATGGCGATTGCACGGATAGCAACCGCCCTGAGGAGTATGACGAACTCATCAGGGTTTTGGATACTTTCGGTGAGTTTGGGAAAAACTGGTTTGTCACCCGTGGTAATCACGATGTGCACCCGCCCGGGCTACCCAATATCAATGGTTTCCGTGGACGCGGAATCCGCAAGGGCAAGACCGCGGTTCCGGATTACTTCAGCCAGCGTCTTGTGCCGACGCAGCAGCACTGGTCGACTCGCGTCGGCGAAGTGCGCCTCATCGGTGTTGATACCGCCGAGTTTGGTTATGCAGGTGGACGTATTAATGAGCGTCAGATGCGTGCATTGCGTGCCGAACTCGCAGACGATCCAGAGCGTCCGACAATTTTGTTTGCGCATCACCCGTTTACTCAGGATGCGGTGCGTTCGCATTTCGGTGGTGAGGCATTCATGGTCGAGGCGCAGCAGGCCAAGATTTTCCAGGAGATTCTGGCCGCCACGCCGGGTGCCAAAGGCGTGTTCGCTGGTCATACGCACCGCAGCCGCCGTGGTATCGCTGACTACGGGGATACGGACTTCTGTGAGCGGGGCGCGGCACTCGGCTATCCGGGTGGATACACGCAGATCCGAGTTCACACTGACGGTTACCAAATTAGCTACCACCGCACTACGACACCTCAGTCTCTGTCCTGGTCCACGAAGACTCGTTGGTCGATGTTCGGGTTGGAGCCAGAGTTTATGCTGGGAAAGATCTCCGATCGGAACTACGTCAATTTCTTCAAGAACAAAGTGCCGCTCTGAGCTAGTGCTAGCTTCAAGCAGGGTACGCTGGGCAACGCATAGTGTTAATGGAAAATACGTAGTGGCAAGTTCCGCTGTGGGCGTAGTCGCAAGCCGCCACGTTATTGGCCGAGCACAAGTGTGGCTCTGAAGTAATAAGGAATTTAGCGATGACCGACCAGTACAACCCGCGTTCGTCCTCCCCGCAGGATTGGGAGCAGGACGGTTATGCAACATCTGCCTGGGAGCAGCCGCAGGGCGGGGCCCAGGGCCAGTACCAGCCTCAGTACCAGTACCAAACGCAGGGGCCGAACCAGGGCGGTTACCCCCAGCAGTATCCGGCTTATCAGCAGGCTCCGGCACCTGAGCAGAAGAGCAACAACGGTCTGTACGTGGTCTTGGGCATCGTCGGTGTCGCACTTGCAGCGGTCGCCGGTATCGGTGGCGCGTACTACCTGAATAATTCCTCCGATAATTCCCCGCAGTCTCCCGATACGGTTGCGGCAGGGGACTCGTCGTCAAGCACTGCGTCCCCGGCGCCGGTGGAGACGCACACGGAAACCTATACCCAGACCGTCGAGCCAGAAACGACGAAGCAGCCGGAGAGCAGCGCTCCTACCACTACGCAGAGGGGAAATTTTGGTCTCCGCGCGTTCGGTATGGATCGCGATGATATCGACGCCAAAGGTTGGGTTGGCAGTACCGCTCGCTGCTCGGGTGGGGATTACGCGCGTGTGCTGGCGGAGACGTCGTCGGGCAAGGCTGTGATTTGCGAGAATTCCAATAACCGCCAGCAGCGCCATTACATCGGTGACTTCGGTGAGATTTCGGATAGTCCGGATGCATACACAGTAGATAGTTTCTCCGGGAACCGTGCTGTCGCAAAGAATGGTGGCTACACGTATACCGTCACTCCAAATGCGGTAACCGTGACCCAGGACGGCGAAGAAATTTTCCGTGAACCCGTCACGGACTACGGTGTTTTGAACGCAGGCTAATCAGCACTGGTTCTTTCTAGGACACGCAAAAAGGACGCGGTAACTTCCACAATGGAAGTTTCTACCGCGTCCTTTTCGTGTCTGCCGCTCGCTTTACGACGGTCCCTGCGCCCTAAGCAGCCTTCTCCTCGGCGGCATTCTCCCACGGCTTCGGCAGGTGGCGAGGAACCACCTTGCCGACTGCGTTGCGTGGCAGTTCATCGAGGAACACGGTCTCGCGCGGAACAGCGAAGCGGCTGAGGCGCTGCTTGACATATGTGCGAATCTGCTCATTGGTCAGGGCGCGACCCTCAGGGGAGTCGTCGCGGACAACCCAGGCAACCAGGGCCTGGCCGAAGCGCTCATCCGGAACACCTGCGACTGCGCACTCGCGGATGCCTTCGAGCTGGCTGAGCGCATCTTCGGTCTGACGTGGGAAGACGTTCTCGCCACCGGAGACAATCATGTCGTCCTCGCGACCGGAGATGTAGAGCAGGCCATTTTCCATTCGACCCAGGTCACCGGTACAGACCATGCCGTCAATGACCTGCTTGTCCGCGCCGGGGCGGGTGTAGCCCTCGTACAACATGTTGTTGCCCACGAAGATTCGACCGGTCTCGCCGTCAGCAACGCGGTTGCCGTCTTCGTCGAGAATCTGGACACGAGTGCCCAGCGGTGCGCGACCTGCCGTGGTCGGATTTGCCTTGAGCTCATCCGGGGTAGCAATGGTTGCCCAGCTGACCTCGGTGGAGCCGTACTGGTTGTAGAGAACCGGTCCGAAGCGCTCGAGGGTCTTGGTGACAATTCCCTCCGGAATGGCCGAACCGCAGGATGCGATGACCTTCAGTGATGTCGCACCGATGTCATAGTTGTCGGGGAGAATCTCAATCATGCGCTGCAGCATGGTCGGCACCAGGAAGATGGTGTGCGGAGAGTGCTGTTCGATAATGCGGAGGCTGTCGGCTGGATCGAACTTGCGGCGCATAATCATGGTGGAACGCAGTGCGATGCACAGCTGTGCAGTTGCGAAGCCCCAAGTGTGGAACAGCGGAGCCGCAAGGTAAGCCGGGCGACGCTGACGCAGCGGAATGCGGCTCATGATGGAAGATGCCGGCATCCAGCTGCGCGGCTCCGGGCGCTTGGCGCCCTTTGGAGTGCCGGTGGTTCCGGAAGTCAGAATAATAACGCGGCCACGGCGCGGGCGGCTTGGCAGCTCGGCGGTCGGCCACTTTGCCGGCGGTGCCGTCTTCAGCATCTCCTGCATGGAGGTCCAGCCTTCGCGAACGCAGGAGGTGTCACCGTAGTTTTCAAACCACGACACGGCGACCGGGCATTCATCGAAGTCCTCCGGCAGCATGTGAGTGAATTCCTCATCAATGAACAGGAAGTCAATCTTCTGCTCACGAATCACGGCCAGAGTCTGCTCGGCAGAGGCACCGGTGTTGAGCAGTACCAGGTCGGTGCCGAGGCGACCGTGGGCGCACAGAGCCATAATGAAACCGCGGTGATTGCGAGCCAACACACCGATGCGGTCGCGCTGCTGAATATCGCCGTGGCGGAGTGCTCGCGCCAGGGCAGTGGAGCGCTCGTGCAGTTCCTCGTAGGTCAGCGAGCCGCCGTCATCAATAATTGCGGTGTGGTGCGGATCGCGGCCGGCTGCAATGCCAAGGAGACCAGCTGGCAGGAAGTCCCAGCGGTAGATGGAATTTAATGCTTTACCAGCCGCGCCGGGTCCCATCGAGCCGAGGACACCAGCCTGCGTCACCGGTGCGAGTCCGAGGACGAGGTCCGAGGTAGCTCGCGAAGCTTTGCGCACCTTATTGAGGATCGAGGTCTGTGGGTCAGATGTCATAGTCACTCATCTTCCGTGGTTCATGTCCTGTGGTCTTCGGAGAGTCCTAATCAGGCGAAACCTCATCGGTAGGACCGCCGACTTAGTTTCTTTTACAGTAAGAATAAGTGTCCTAGGTCACTCTTGTGTAGGTTTTTGCAAAATTTTTTTATGAGAAACGAATATTTGTGAAGACCTGTATTGTGACCAGTGAAAATGGTCAAACGTGCAGATGCTCTCTTTTCCAAAGGTGGCGTCTGTTAGATAGAAGGCCCTGTATTGAAGTTGTTTTTCTAGAAAAATTCCTTCAAACATGTTCCAATCCAACTACGCCCACGTCTCCGTTGTGGAGGGCAAAGTTAGTCGATATGACTTAGGAGAATCTATGGATTCCGCTCTCAAGGCTCGAGTGTCCCTGGGGATTTTGTCAGCTCGAGTGGTAGTAGCTGGGGCAGTCGCAACCGGCGCTGCTTTCGGTCTTGCAGCATGTGGCGATAGCGATGACGTCGATCCGGCTCCTGTCCAGACCACTACGGTGACTTCGACTGAGAAGCAGGACGATGATCGCGACGACTCTGATGACGTCGATGACATGGAAGACGATCGTGACGACGATGATCGTGACGATGACATGGACGACGATAATCGCGGCGATGGTGATGACGATGACGGCGATTTGGATGGCGATCACGACGACGATAACCGTGTGAACAACTAGGTGTCCTTATTCGCACTGTTGAGTGCGTGAATTGCTAGCGGTCTTCTCAAAGCCTGAACCCCAGCTCATCGGTGAGCTGGGGTTCTTTATCAGGGGCCACTAGCTGTACTGACCGGAGACGTTGGTCAATCGTGAGAAGGGCGGCTGGTTCCCGCAAGCCGTGTGAGGCCAGTGCTGCGTAGGCGTGGAGCAAGAGCGTCCCCTTGGAATAGACGGAGGGGGCCGATAACTCGACCCCCTCACGGTTGTTAGCGAGGATTCCTCTGTGAACCGCTAACTTTAGGACAGACCCTTTGCTTGCTCGATGGCGGTGAAGTGACGTTGGGTGCTGGGCTGTTCCAGCTCATCGAGTACGGCCAGGGCCAGGTCCGCAGGGGTGATCCGCGACGTACCGTCGTGGTTGATCAGAAGCGTGTCACCGCCTCGGCGATAAGCGCCGGTTCCCTGTCCGGGCTCGAAGACTGCCGACGGACTCAGGTAGGTCCAGTTCTGGTTCGGATGTTCTGTACATGCGTTGAACTGGTCGAGGCTGGCCGATGCGACGTCACGCCACTGGGGCGGCACGAAGGTGGGGTCGTCCAGGACGCGCAACTCCCGATCGTGAGGTGAGCGTAAGGGCGCTGCTCCTCCTACGACCAGAACCCGAACCCCCGCGACAGCGGCGTGGTCGAGGACATGGCTGGTCAGCGGAGCCACACTGCTCTCATCGCCGGGGGCCATGCGCACGGCGAGCACGACGGCGTCTGAGTCGTTCAGGACGGGCTGCAGGGGTGCCTCGAGATCTGTCAGATCGAGACGAGCGACGGTAGTATGCGGGTCGTTGGTCTCCGGTGGGTTACGCGATACGGAAGTGACGTGGTGGCCGCGGCGTGTGGCCTCCTGCGCGATCGCGGTACCGGCCATGCCGGTGGCTCCGAGAATCGTGATGTTCATGAATTGTCCTTTCGATAATTGGTGGGGGCGGGGAGCTGGCCACAGACCATGGCAGCCAGGGCGATCGCGAAGCCGAGGTACTGCTCGGCTCCGAGGTGTTCATGCGCGATCAGGGCGCCGAGCAGGGCGGCGACCAACGGCGAGAGGAGTCCCAGGAGGGCTGTGGACGTGACCGGAAGCCGTCGGATGCCGGTAAACCAGAGGCTGTAGGAGACCAGCGCCCCGACCAGGCCGAGCCAGGCGTACCCAAGCCAGCCATGGACAGGAATTACCGGCGGTGGTCCCTCCACCAGCAGCGCCGGAATCGCCAGCAGCAGGCCGGCGGACGTCAGCTGCCAACCGGCCAGTGCGACGGGCGAGACACCTTCCGGGAGCTTCCACTTCTTGGTGAGGACCACGCCGGTGGCCATGGCCACTGCGCCGCCGAGTCCTTCAACCACGCCCACCGGGTTCAGGGCAGCGCTTGGACCGAGAACCACGAGGGCCACGCCCACGACACCCACGACACCCCATCCCAGACGCCATCCGGAGAGTTGCTCGTGGAGGACAGCCACGGCCAGCAGGGCAACGATGATGGGCTGTACCGCATTCAGCGTGGCCGCTACCCCGCCCGGAAGACGCTGCGCCGACAAGAACAGCAGGGGGAAGAACGCGGCCATGTTCAGACCGCCCAACACGAAGCTCTTCCACCTCCACGAACCGCGCGGCAGCTGCCTCGACAGGCACAAGGCGATGATCCCTGCCGGCAGCGTCCTCATGAACGCAGCAAACAATGGATGCCCGGCTGGGAGGAGGTGTGTGGTCACGATGTATGTCGTCCCCCACGTAGCGGGGGCCAGCGCCGTCAAACAGGTCCACAGCAACGAACCGCGGCGCCCATGAGAAGAAGTGTTCATGCATCCAGCATCAGTCGCTCACCAGTAGTGAGTCCAACACATTGTTCTCACCCAAACAATGAGCTGCTATCATGATTGGGTGGAACTCCAACAGCTCAGGTACGTCGTGGCGATCGCCGAGAAACGCAACTTCACGCGAGCAGCAGAACGCTGCTTCGTCGTGCAGTCAGCCCTGAGCCACCAGATCAAGGCCCTCGAAAAGGAACTCGGCACGGCACTGTTCGTGCGCTCATCCCGCCGGGTCGAGCTGACCCCCGCCGGCGAAGCCTTCCTCACGGAAGCACGGATCAGCCTCGCAGCCGCTGACCGCGCCGTGGCGGTCGCCGCCGAGGCCGTGGGCCAGGTCCGCGGAAGCTTGTCGGTAGGTGTGATCCCGACGGTCACAGCCGTCAGCGTGCCCGACATCGTCGCAGCCTTCCACGCCAGCCATCCCCACGTGGATCTCACCGTGCGGGGCGGGGGAAGCAATGAGTTCATGCGCGATCTCAGCAGCGGGAGACTCGACGTAGCATTCCTCGGCGTGGACGCCGACGTCACCCCAGCGTCCGGACTCACCGCGCACGAGATCGCCCGAGGGCGTCTCGTCGCTGTCATGGCGTCACAGCATCGGCTAGCACACAGGGGCACCTTAGCCCTGGCCGACCTGGCCGACGAGACGTTCGTTGACTTCCCGGCCGGGTCACCGGGCAGGCTCCAAGGCGATCGGGCATTCGCTGCCGCAGGCCTTCAACGCCGCGTGGGCTTCGAGGCGATGTCGACCGAGCTCATGCTCGCCCTCGTCGAACGCGGGTTGGGCGTCTGCCTGCTGCCCGTCGACTGTGTGCCAGCCAACCCAGCGCTGCGAGCCATTCCCGTGGTCGATGGCCCTTGCCGGACCGAGTACATCGCGTGGGGATCTTTCAATCCGAGCCCCGCCGCTCGAGCGTTCATCGAACAGGTCAAGGAATCAATCGCCCTGCACATGGTCGACTGATGCCAGATCGCGTCGATCAACGTCTCCGGTCAGTACAACTAGCTATTGCTCTGCAGTGTCCTGTTTCTTGTTGAGCTCAGCGGCATTGCTTACCTTTTCGGCAATATCTGTGGCCTTTTCCTCTGCGTCGGCCCATGGCCCAGAGTCAGAGACCCATACATTGAGCCTAAGAAAATCAGCATGGATGATTGATTTTAAGTAGCCGTCAATATCGCCGTTGGTTAATTCTCCTGTCTCGGCGTCGCTGTTTTCTCCGCTAACTAGGATGACAATCATTCCGTCGGGATCTTCGAATTCGTACGAGCATCCGATGCCTAGGGAGCCCCAGTTATACTGTCCAGCCCCTGTTTCTGCAGGCATATAGTCGCGTGCGTCGCAGACGTTAAGCCAGTCAAGCGCCTTTTTGTAGTTATAAGCGGCTGCGGCAGCTTGGTTGGACTCGAGACTCTCGCGATGAGTTTCCGAGTTCTTACTCTTCAGCTCATCAATCTGTGCTTGCAGCTCGCTTTCCTGCTCTTCTAGCTGTTGTTGTAATGAGTAAATCTCTTCATTCGCGCTTGCGAGCTCGGACTCAGCATTCTTGCCACCCATGGCAAAACCTGCCGCGCCGGCAACAATCACTCCGACTGCGCCGACAACGAGTGGCAATGTCAGCGTTCTATTCTTTCTCGGCTTGGTATCAGAAGTTTTGCTAGACGAGTCCACCGCGGAGGTTGACTGGTCGTTGTTCCATGGATCGATGGGTTCATATGTGCTCATTTCTACCCGACTACCTTTACTTTCTGTGCGATTGTGATTGGTTCGAATCCCGGTTGCTGAGCTGTCACAGCAACGATGTATTCACCGGGTTCTGTAAACGTTGCGTAGGCCTTTTCCCCAAACCGGCGAACGATTTGGCAAGGAGTATGTTGTCCAGTAACACCTGCGCTGGCACTTGCAGTCGGTTTGCCTTCGGCATCGTAGACATCCACCTTGTTTTCACAAGTTTCAGTTCCTCCGGTCTGGCTGAAATTCCACATCAACCTGACGTTTGCTTCGCCATCAACCAGGGGATAGGTCAACAGGCTATTGGACCCCTCGAAGGGAAACGTGATCCGAGCAGTGTCGAAGCCACCCAATTCTTTCTGGTGAGCAGTTGCGTCAATCTTGACGTTTTGGCGCTTGGCGCTGCCAGGTTCCATGCCACCAATTTTGGTCAGCTCCATCGAGCTGTTCAGCGTTATTGCACCGGAGTCATCGCCCGAATCCGAAAGTTCGCTGTTTGGAGAATTCTTATCCTGCGAACTGTTGGCATATTCCTGCTCTGGCTCTTCCGACTCGGTCGAGCTCTCAGTCGAGTTAGGGGGTTCGGATTGTGCATCAGAAGCAGGGGACGTTTCTGTAACTGTCACCACTGCGGGGGACTCCGGGGCAGCGTTGTTAGTGGGCATACCTGAGCAGCCAATCAGGGTCAGGGCAGTCGCGGCGGCTGCCGCAGCTAAAACGTGCTTTGAATGAAACTGGGATGACATGGGCGTTAAAAAACCTCCGAGTTAAGCGCCGAATAAGCGTTTTCTTCATCTGCTTGACGACGCTATAGCGGAGGCCTCAGAAGCGGTACGGGAGTTCTCCCGGTGACTTTCACTACCCGTGCGGGCTTAACTAAATCCTGTCGGGTTCAGCGAATTAATCGTTGGGCAGAGGATCGAGGGAAAGAACCGCTTAATGAATCTCCAACAGCTGAAAGATGCGGCCAAAAGCTACTTCTCAAAAACCACAGATATTGTGAAGGATGTTCCAGATCGCACTAAAGTTTGGCGCGGTGATTTGGAGGATCAAGGAATTATTCCGAACCGTGTTGGTGTAGATCAAGAAGGTCGTATCATTCCGCCATTTTTTGTCTGGTGGGCACCCTGGATGTTTCGAGTCGTACTCGTTATCGCCGGATTCATAATTGGCGGAGTTTTGGAATCTATCAATAGTGGCCCATATCCAGATACGGCGATGTTGATTCCATTCGCCATGGGGTTTGCGATGTGGTTCTTGCGAAATCAGACTAGTTGGATTCCCGGCCTCATTATCACGGTGCTGGCAGTCACCGCAGCATCGCTTATGTCTAAAAGCGTCCTTATTTCGCTCGAAGCATTAATCCTTTTCGCTCTCGTAGTCCTAGTGGAATATATCTACGCTCGCGCCGCATTCGACTACAGCACTGCCACAGCGTTTGAAGAGATGAAGCAGGCGCTTTCTACGTACGGCACTGCCTATGAGCTGGAAGAGCGAGAGGACGCCAATGTCAATGGAGAGACTCTGACAACTGTCTCCGCGCTTGATTCGGGGCGCCCTGCTCGGGCAATGATTCGACTGTTGCCGGAGCATGTAGTTCCCGGATGGCTTATCGCAGTAGATCCTGCCAGAAGATTCATGACAGGCCTGTCCCCAGAACAACGTGTTCGCATCAGTGAGATTCAGGAGCAGATGTGAGTCTGAATCCCGCAGTTCGAGACAACCTAGCTGAAAATCTATTTTCAACAGGCGCAGTGCCAACGGGGGCCAAGTTAGCTCAGTTGATTGCTGACATTCCCATGGGCGGAGATGCCTCTTCCTCGGATTTTTGGGAAGCGCGTGTCCGTTTAATTCGAGACTTGTTGTTCTTCGGTGAGCAGTCCCAGCGTGCACTGGACATCATCGATGAGCTGCACACCGAAGATTTCGTTGACGCGGTGCGAAAGAAGTTTGGTGTTTCCTTTCGACTTGTTCTTAAACGAGTACAGCGTCCTCAGTACTTCTTCACTGATGTGCAGATGAAGGCAGTTAAAGAGGGGTTCTTGAAGCCGTATGCAAAGGGCAGCGGAAAAGCGATTACCGAGCACGGGCTTGAAGAGTTCTTTAATCGGATATTGGTTCCAACGTCCAACCGCATGGAGCTCCGTGAATACGTCGACGTTGAAGATAGCCAGGAAATTGAGACTGGTCCGACGAACAATGCAGAGAAAAGAGTCTGGGCTGCCTTTAAAGAGGCCAGTAGTGCAAATACCGACATTCGGTCGATTGCAGATGTCATTGCGAGCGGTTTTCGTGAACAGTCCGAAGGCGCTATCGACGGCAAGTCAATCGATAACGACATGCTGAAGGGTGCAACGAAATCCATTGGTGCGAACTTTCGTACCGGTTCGCCAGAGGCTGAAACCCGCACCGTTCTCATTCGAAGGTTGCAAGCAGTCGATAATCCAGCGGATTTAGTGACTCGACATACTTTCGGTCTGCTGAATGACGAATCGTCGCTGGACCCAACGAGACTTCGTAAAGAATTGCAAATTGCTGAGGGAGCCTACTGTTCTAGTTCCGATTCGACAATTGAGAATCGTGTACTTCAAAACGTCAATCGAACGGATGCGCTCGAGAAATCACCGCTAGAAAAAGGATCATGGGGTCAACAAGCACAAGAGAATGAAAAAGATTTAATTACAAGGCGTTTGATGGTTTTACTAATACCTTTGACCGCTGTATCCGTTATCTGGTCTCTAATTAACGACTTGAAATATTATCCCAATAGCTATGCCCTTGTGCATAATGCTGGGTCGGCACTGACCTTAGGTCTATTTCTTGTGATTTTGCATAAATTGGTCAGAGCGCGGACAGCTAAAAGGTGGATAGGGGTGTTCGGCTTTGTATATGTATTCTTTGCAGCGGTAATTGGAGAAATCTTCTTCACATATTTCGATTGGGAGATGTCGTTAATAGTAATCATGGTTGGCATAACGCTTGTCTATCTATTCGCCAAGGGTAAGGAGTATAAAAATGGGGTTCTTTAATAACAAAAAGGGTGAAAATAAAAAGGCTGCCAAGCATTCGGACAGTCGTGCTGATGAGTATCAGGAACGAGATCCTAAGTATCCGGAGGTTGACTTCGGTGGAGCGCATAATTTCGCCCCGCTGCCGAATTTTGATGAGTCCTTCGACCCCCGGGGCACGGTCGACAACGGTGATACCACAGGTCAGGAGCCGGTCGAGTATTCCGGAGACCCAAAACTAGACACCGACGAAGCTGCATGGTCCAAGGTTGATTACGCCGATTCTGGCAGTGCTGATTCTGGCAGTGCCGATTCAGCTAACGGCGAAATTGATGGTGTTGGACAGGCAGCGGAAGGAACACCAACCCAGGAAGATATTCCTCCCGTTCCGGTGAAAGAGGTCCCAAAAGCGGATACCGAAAGTACCACAGGTATTGCGGCCGAGAACGTCGTAAAGCAGTTGGATTTGATTCAAACTCGGCTGGACACAATGAACGCAGTATTGCGCTCTCAAAGTGAAGAGTTGGAAGCGCTGACTGATCGTCGTTGGTACGCCCAGTTGATGCCGCTGGCGGAAAAGTTGGCGGCCATCCATGACGGGATTTGCGCCGACCTTTCGCGGCTCGAAGAAACTACCGAAACTGATGGCAGTGACCTGTATTCGACCCTGGATTTCCTGCAGGACTCGATTGCAGATGCGCTTCAGTCCATGGGAGTGGCAATTACAGAGGCGAAGGTAGGCGATGCCTTTGATTCCTCAATTCACCGCCGCACCAAATTCGCGGATTCAGATAACCCCGCGCTGCACCGCACGCTAGCTCCATCACGACGAATCTCGCACTACTACACCTTCACCAGTTCTACCAGCCCAATTGTGGTGGCCAAGGCGCCGGTCACGGTGTACCGGCACAGCGGCAACTAGGCCAAAACTCGAGTCTGAACAGGGCACAGCTCGAGTCCGGCCAGCACACAACTAGAGCGCTGACACGGCAAAAGAAGTCAAGAATTCAACAGATTTCAGAATAAGGAGAAATATCATGACTGAGCGTATTTACGGCATCGATCTGGGTACATCCAATAGCGCAATTTCCTACGTGGACTCACTGGGTGTTCCTGTCATTCAAGAAAACCTCGACGGAGATCTGTCGACACCAAGTGTGGTGTGGTTTGAATCGAAGGCCAATACCGTTGTCGGAAAGCTGGCACGTGAAGAGAAGCTCTTCAGCCCCAATGACGTCATCGAGCTGGTGAAGCGGAGCATCGGCACCGATAAGAAATGGAACTTCAGCGGGAAGCCGTACACCCCGGAGGAGATTTCCTCATTGATTTTGCGCTCGTTGGTTCCAGACGAAGCAGCTGACGACGAGATTTCGGCAGTTATTACTGTGCCGGCATATTTTGGTGCTAAGGAGCGCGAGGCAACTCGCAACGCAGGGCAGATTGCTAATTTCAATGTGTTGGAGCTGGTAGCAGAACCGGTTGCTGCGGCCCTCTACTACGACTCCAAGCAGCCTCTAAAGGACAAGACCTTGCTGGTGTATGACCTCGGAGGCGGTACATTCGATGCCACGATTGTGCAGGGGATTGACAACACCTTCCGGGTTATTGCCACCGACGGTGATGCTCGACTGGGCGGTGCTGACTGGGATAAGGCGCTTGGTGAATTTATCCTGGATAAATTCATTGAGCAGACTGGTGACGAGGAGGCGGAAAACGATGAGACCTTCGTCGCTAAGTTGCATGAGCAGACGGTGAACTGTAAAGAGGCGCTGAGTAATGCGGAAAGCGCCACTGTGCGACTTGCCAGTGACTCCGGTTCCCGCGCCAAGATTGCCGTTACCCGCGAAGACTTGGAGCGTGTCACGGCGCCATTGCTCGAGCAGACGGAGATTCCTTTGACCCGTGTATTGGAGACGGCAAAGGAAAAGGAGCCGGGACTGACAATTGATGAGGTCATCCTGGTGGGTGGATCTTCGCGAATGACCGCCGTAACCAAACTGGTGGAGCGTCTGACGCGTAAGAAGCCACTGTTGGTCGAGCCTGATCTAGCTGTTGCTAAGGGGGCCGCGCTTGCTGCGATGATTAGCAAGCTCGGGGGCGTGGTCAATGCTGAGCCGAGCCCTGCAGCACAACAGCAGTCAATTGCGCAGATTGCGGCTGAGACAGGGATTGACGCTGGGCAGCTCGCCGCGCTGTCGGAGAAGAAGGTGGCGAATGTGTTGCCAAAGTCGATTGGCATTCGAGTTGTCGATCACCTGAACAACCCGTACATCGACTATCTGGTCAACCAGAATGACATGATTCCACTGTCTGAGCCGGTGGTCCGGGAGTATGCGACCATAGCTGATGGCCAAGAGGAAGTAGATTTGACGTTGTACCAGCAGGCCAGCGACGTTCCATCTGAAGATGTCGCTCTCAATGACATCATTAGTGGTTCGGAGTCTATGCTGACAGGAATCCCGCCGTTGCCCAAGGGTCAGCCAATTCAGGTTAAGTTCTTTGTAGCAGCAGACGGCATGATTACCGTGGAAGGTACTCACGTTCCATCGGGTCGCTCAATCGAATCCCACGTGCGCATTGGTGTGATGAATGAGGACGAGATTTCGGCTGCTCGCACGACGATGATGAAGGTTTCTGTCAGCCAAGGAGATAACTGATGACCGACGATCGCACATTAATCCCGGGCGTCGATGACATTGACAGCGGTGCAAATTCCGATACTGGTGGTCGAAATCGGAAGATTCTGCTGTTCGTGCTCGCCATTCTGATTGTCGTCATCCTGGCAATGGTGGTCTGGATCCTAAATTTCCGCTCTAACCAGCAGGACAACGCCGACGGGCTGTTTGAAACCACTGAAAGCACCGAGGTGGAAGTCTCGCCGTCCTACTATGTGGGCGATGATCAGGAACCAACCTCGACCACTATCGCACCGCCTGCCGACGATCGGTTCGTAGACCCAGAGGTCTTAGCGTCGACCTTTGACTCGGAGTGCAACCTGCAGAGTGCCTGGTCAAACCAGGGCTCCGATATGGACTGTGAAGCATATTACGAGGTAGTGCGGGCGCTCAGTAAACAGCGGCAAGAGCAAGGAACGCTGCCAGAGCAGACGACAATCGAGATTGAGTATGACGGTCAGCCACTGACGATGGAATGCCAAGAAGTTTCGCCTAATTATGATTGCCGCTCTGAGTCGGGGATCCAGATTATGGTGGGTAACCTCGACGGGTCTGGGCAACGGAACCGATGACTAATCTTCCCCAGGTAGGCGATATTTTTGAGGGCTATGAGATTGAAGCTCTCATCGGTGCCGGCAATATGGGGACTGTTTTTCGAGTACGAAACCCCAAGCTGGGCCGAAACGAAGCACTGAAAATCGTCCCGCTGCCGGAAGAGGCCGGTGCTTCTAAGCGAATGGAGGCACTGTTCCAGAACGAGGTTTCTATCGCAGCTACTGTTCACGTTCCCAACGTTGTGACCGTGTTCGATGGCGGGCGAGCCGGGAACCTGCTCTGGTTCACCATGACTCTTATCAGCGGTAATTCGTTGGGCACTGAGCTGGCTGAGTATCCGCCGCGCAATTTCGACAAGAGCGAAGTCATGTCGATTGGTGTGGAGATTGCTACCGCGCTAGATCGGCTAGCAAAGCACGAACCAGCGGTGATTCATGGTGATGTAAAACCATCAAACATCGTCGTAGAGCGGGATTCGTCGGGGCTTGTATTAAGTGCGACGCTTGTGGATTTCGGTGTATCAACCGCCACTGAAATCGACAGTGTTGGCGTGACAAATCGTGTTGCCGGCTCATTGCCCTACATGGCGCCAGAGATCTTCACCAAGGGGTGCATTAGTGCGGCTAGTGACGAGTATGCGTTCGCGTGCACGATATTCGAGCTGTTGCAGGGATATAAAGCATTTCCAGCTACTGACGCGGCCAATGCGCGGCAACTGCACTGCGGTAAGCGACCGGTTACCAATCTCGGCGCGGTAGTTGACTCGGTCTTCGCCAAAGCGTTGGCAATTGACGCCGATGAGCGCTACGAATCCTGCAATGCGTTTATCAGCGATCTCATTGCTGCGTTAAATGGCGGTGATGTCGAGGTTCGCAATCCGAAGAACCGGAAGAAAGCGCTTGCAGCGTTCTCTGTAGTGGCATGTCTAGGCCTTATTGGTGGCGGCATTGTTGTTGCCGAACGTAGCGGCATTGGAGATGGCGGTCTCTTTAGTGCCAAGCACTTGGCACAGCCAGTAGCTATCGGGGGTTCTGCGGAACCAATGCGACTTCGCGCTCCCGATTTGGCGAAGGGGCCTCGGATTCCGGTGGGTGACCGGTGGACCCTTACGTCGTTAAGCGACGTCCCCATCGGCGAGAAGAGCTGGCAGGGGATTCAGCGGATGGGAACATTCAACGGTGCTGCATATCACGCGACGCAGTTTGCTTCAGCAGATGAATTCTTGCTGCCATTTCGCCACGGCATTGATGAGAAGAAGCCGATTGCAGAGGCTGAAAATGACAAATGGCGTGGTGAAATTCTGGATGCCGTGAGCAAGAACCGGTCAGTGGCTGAACCAGCTGGCTCTGAAGTGGTGAAACTGCGAATGGAGCCCGATGGTCGCCGGCTGGATGTCCTACAAACGTCAGGTTCATTTCAAGCTGTGAACAGCGAAGGTTCCGAGGCAACACGGCCGATCAATTACTGTTTGGTTCAGCCGGCGGAAAGCTCTGCGCCATCCAGTCCCGAAGTGCTTCGTCCAGTATTTGTCGTTTTGACTGAAGGCGATCCTTGTTCTGCTGCCTATGACACGGTGGCGGCGTGGGCAATGCAAACCACGACGAATTAAGCGATAACGCCGAGATTATTTGTTATATTTCGGATAATTATCATGAATGCCAGTCACTTCAGCCGTCGTTGGGCGATTCCCAGGAGCATTGGGCAAGGTGCCTAACTCACGGTTGGTGGCTGGTGGTGCGAGAGAAAGGCCTGGTCAACGTGACATCGCTCCCAACACTTGTGGTTGATAATTTGTGTGGGGATGCGATTGTTGCCAATCCGAGTGAGGGATTGACCATCGGGCGTGACGCCGACCTCAAAGTGGGCGAAGATAACCGCTACATGCACCGCATAGCAATGTATGTGTATGCGGAATCCGGAATGTGGTTTTTGCTCAATAACTGCGAGCACGTGACTGCAATGGTGCACATTCCGGAGGTGTCGCGGTCATTCCGGCTGGCTCCGCAACAGCGTTTTGATCTGAGCTACCCGGAGTATTTCATCCGCTTTTCCGTCAAGGATGACCAGTACGAAATTCAGATTAAACAGGATATTGAGCACGCCGATGCAAAGGTCGTGCTGCCAACTGACGGGACTGAAACCATCTCGGTTGGGGAGCTGCCGGAGCGCCAGCGTGCTCTAATCGCCGCATATGCGGAGGACTATCTGCGCGGCCGAATCGACACCATTATGGTTTCGTGCACCGATGCCGAGGCCGGCCGAAAGCTGGGAGGCAAGACTGCAAAGGCAGTCGAGCATTACCGCACCGCACTTTTTGAATCCGCTTTGAGCAAGGGGCTGGTCTCAAGCAAGGAGTGGCAACGGGTTAATCAAAAGAGCCGTCTGCAGCTGGTAGTTGTCGCTGCAATCGAAGCACGATTGGTCACTGCAGACGACTTGAAACTGCTCGCTTAACGACGGTACTTGCGATAAGTCAATCCCTTAATTGGCGTGTTCACAGTGGTGGTTCGGCCGCCACGGGCATTCTTCGTCCACCGAACGGGCCCCATGCGATAGGAATATCCGAGGCCAGAACGCGATAGCGTAACCCGGGAGTTGCGGGTGGGGCGGAAGGTCTTTCGGAAGCTGAATAGTTTGAAAGCCATTGATATGAGTCCATTCTCGGTGCGTCACAGACTGCCATGCGCTCTGACCGTGCTGCTTTGGACAGCATCGCTCTCTGACCGCATTGTGCCGGTGACATAAGCGGATAAATCGTGGTGCGTTTGATGGCACCACTGTCCAGATTTGGGCAGTCCAGCATGGTTTGGCTAGGGGAGAACTCCCCGGGGAGAACTCCCGTTTCTTTTGTGTCCGAGAGTTTTTAATCTGAGATCATGTTCACCAAGAAGATTTCCGCTGTAGCCGCCGCAATCACTGCCGCCGCTGCGCTTGCTGTTGTCAATCCGTCCGTCGCCGATGCAGCTACGAAGTATCCGAGGATTCATGCGGACCTCGTTTCGTACGGCAACGATGATGGTCGAGTTTTCTGTGATGGCTCCGCGAAGTATGGGTTTTGGAGCTGTCAGACCACCGAATCGTGGAGTGACAAGGCTAAGCCTGACTACAACATGTTCGAGGTAGATCTCGAAGAACGTGAAGTGGTTGAGCGAACCTTTGCTGACTTTGATGCCAATTTGGATGTTTTCAAGCTGAAGGAAGGTAAGAAGTACCTCTTTAACGGCATCGTAGTTCAGGGCAAGAACGGCACTTTGTACTTCAGTTCTCCGAAGCAACAGTGCCGTGGTGAAGTTCAACCTGATTTTTGGACTGCAATCGAAACTGACTAGTTGTGTGTGGGGGGATAACCTCGTTTCCCATTAGCTCCCGGTGGCATTGCCGCCGGGAGCTTTTGCTGCCGTACGAGCAGTGATACCTCTCTCGACCAGCCTGTTCGCTACTGGCGTACGGCTATAGGGATTAATCTGTGTCGCGGCGCGTTTAAGCTAGGTGAAACAACCTTTATTGAATTACGGCAAAAATAGACACTTGAAAGGGCAGTGATGTTCGAGAGGTTTACGGACCGAGCACGTCGCGTTGTCGTCCTGGCACAGGATGAGGCACGCGAGCTCAATCACAATTACATCGGCACGGAGCACATCCTGCTCGGCCTGATTAGTGAAGGCGACGGTGTGGCTGCCAAGGCGCTGGAGTCCATGGGTATTTCCCTGGACGCTGTGCGCTCTGAGGTGGTCGACATTATTGGTCGTGGCTCCCAGCCGCCGAGCGGTCACGTGCCGTTTACCCCGCGTGCAAAGAAGGTGCTGGAGTACTCTCTGCGCGAGGCTCTGCAGCTGGGTCACAAGTACATCGGTACTGAGCACCTGCTGCTCGGCCTGATTCGTGAGGGCGAAGGTGTTGCCGCTCAGGTCCTGGTTAAGCTCGGCGCTGATTTGCCGCGCGTACGTCAGCAGGTTATTCAGCTGCTCAGCGGTTTCCAGGGCGATGAGTCCGATGGTTCTCCGGAGCAGCGTCCGGTCGGCGCCACCTCCGGCGCTCGTGTGCAGGAGGGCAACCACCAGTCCGGTTCGCTGGTGCTCGATCAGTTCGGTCGTAACCTGACCGTGGCTGCACGCGAGGGCAAGCTGGATCCGGTTATTGGCCGTGAGAAGGAAATCGAGCGCATTATGCAGGTTCTTTCTCGCCGTACCAAGAACAACCCTGTGCTGATTGGTGAGCCGGGTGTCGGTAAGACCGCCGTTGTGGAGGGGCTTGCTCTGGACATTGTCAACGGCCGCGTGCCGGAGACGCTGAAGGATAAGCAGCTTTACTCCCTCGACCTGGGCTCGTTGGTTGCGGGCTCCCGTTACCGCGGTGACTTCGAGGAGCGTCTGAAGAAGGTGCTCAAGGAGATTAACCAGCGCGGTGACATCATCCTGTTTATTGACGAGATTCACACGCTGGTCGGTGCCGGTGCCGCAGAGGGCGCAATTGACGCGGCCTCGATTCTGAAGCCGAAGCTGGCCCGCGGTGAGCTGCAGACCATCGGTGCGACCACTTTGGATGAGTACCGTAAGCACATCGAGAAGGACGCCGCTCTTGAGCGTCGTTTCCAGCCGGTGAACGTGCCGGAGCCGAGTGTGGATCTCACTATCGAGATTCTGCGCGGTGTCCGCGATAAGTACGAGGCTCACCACCGCGTATCCATTTCGGACAAGGCACTGGTTGCCGCAGCTACCCTCTCGGATCGCTACATCAACGATCGCTTCCTTCCGGATAAGGCTGTTGACCTGATTGATGAGGCCGGTGCTCGTATGCGCATCAAGCGCATGACTGCCCCGGCTGACCTGCAGGAGATTGACTCCAAGATTGCCGATGTACGCCGCCGGAAGGAAGCCGCCATCGACGAGCAGGACTTCGAGAAGGCAGCTGGTCTGCGCGACAAGGAGCGCAAGCTGGGCGAAGAGCGCCGCGAGCGCGAGAAGAAGTGGCGTGCGGGCGAGTCCGACACCATCGCTGAGATTGGTGAGGAGCAGATTGCGGAGGTCCTGGCTTCCTGGACTGGCATTCCGGTGTTCAAGCTCACCGAGGAAGAGTCCTCGCGCCTGCTGCGCATGGAGGATGAGCTGCACAAGCGCATTATCGGTCAGGAAGAGGCCGTCAGTGCTGTCTCCCGCGCTATTCGTCGTACCCGCGCTGGTCTGAAGGACCCGAAGCGTCCGTCCGGTTCGTTTATCTTCGCCGGCCCGTCTGGTGTTGGTAAGACCGAGCTGTCGAAGGCCCTGGCCGAGTTCCTCTTCGGTGAGGAAGACGCACTCATTCAGATTGATATGGGTGAGTTCCACGACCGCTTCACCGCTTCGCGTCTCTTCGGTGCTCCTCCCGGATACGTCGGCTACGAAGAGGGCGGCCAGCTCACCGAGAAGGTGCGCCGCAAGCCGTTCTCCGTCGTGCTTTTCGACGAGATTGAGAAGGCCCACAAGGAGATTTACAACACCTTGCTGCAGGTCCTGGAAGACGGTCGTCTGACTGACTCTCAGGGTCGAGTGGTGGACTTCAAGAACACGGTTCTGATCTTCACCTCGAACCTGGGCACCAGCGACATTTCCAAGGCTGTTGGTATGGGCTTCTCGGGTGTCGGCGAGGCCGATGAAGATGGCAAGTACGAGCGGATGAAGGACAAGGTCCACGACGAGCTGAAGAAGCACTTCCGTCCGGAGTTCCTGAACCGTATCGATGAGATTGTGGTCTTCAAACAGCTGAGCCAGGCCGAGATCGTTCAGATGGTCGACCTCATGCTGGCCCGCGTCAGCGACCAGCTCGACGAGAAGCGCATCACCATGGAGATTTCCGACCGCGCCAAGAACCTGCTGGCCAAGCGTGGCTTTGATCCAGTGCTCGGTGCCCGTCCGCTGCGTCGCACGATCCAGCGCGAGATTGAGGATCAGCTCTCCGAGAAGATTCTCTACGGTGAGGTTGGTCTCGGCGAGACCGTCTTCATCGATGTCGAAGGCTGGGATGGCGAGTCCAAGGACGTCGACAAGGCGAAGTTCACCTTCACCAACAAGGGCAAGGCCGGTAACGTTGATGCCGACGGCGGTGCTCTGGGTGAGTCCGAGGAAGACAAGGACGTTCTCGGAAATGCTGACGGCACCCTGAGCGTTGAAGCCGACGACATCGAAGGTGCTGCTGACCAAGCCGCTGCCGAGGCAGAGGTCGACTCCGATGACGACGGCCACAACCCGCCACCGGCTGGTGCGGGTGCTGGCCAGCCACTCTAAGAGGTTTAGCCGCTAGTAGTACCAACGAACACTGCCGCCCCAGTTCCGATTCCATTATGGGAGGAACTGGGGCGGCAGTGTGTCTATATGCGGTCTTTCCTAAAAGCGCGGATAGTTGTAGTTCTACTTGGCCACGCCGAGGTCGACCAATGCTTTCTTTGCCACTTCGGGGTCATCATTTTTGATCATGTACTCAACGATTCCCTGGTCCTCTGGGAGGATTTCCGCAACTGTGATGAGGGACTCCACTCTCTGCGCCTTGAATGTGGAACCGCGCGTTGATTCTGCCGGAATCTCAACGGCATCCAAGACGGGCTTGCCGTCACGAACGGCGGCGGTGGCGGCAGGGTCATCGGTGAAGACTACGTAACCAACGTCGGGTGCCTTCGTAGTATCCACGGAACAGTTGGTACCCATTGCCTGTGGGGCAGGGGCGCTATCCGCACCATAGTAGCTAAACACCACTTCATAGTCTGTGCAGGCCCGCACGAAACTAGCAATCGGTTCGGGTGCGTGGTCGGCAGGGGTGAGGCCGCCAGCGGTATCCCCACCAGTGGCACCGGTGGCGCCACCGTTGGAAGCGCCGGGATCGGCAGGTGCTTCAGCGGCGGACTGTGCGGGAGCAGCGGACTCGTCTGACTTGTCACTAAAGAGCGCGTCTTTAGCTGCAACGTAGGCAATCGCTAGCACCACGATGCCCGCTATCACTAAGGGAAGGAGTAATAGCTGCTTCTTTACACTGAGACCTTTCGATGCGCCGCTGGTCTGGGCACCTGTCGTGCCCGCGCTGGCGTTCGACCTTGAGGCGGCCGTCGTATTTGCTGGAGACGCTCCAGTTTCTAGTAACGAGCCATGCTTGATGTAATGGCGATAGCCATTTTGCGCAATAGCCAGGTTTTGCTCGATGTGTGATGTGTCTTCTGGCCCATTTAAGCGGTCGGGCGAACCCGGGTATGCAAGTCGAATCATTTTTCAGTCCACCACCGTGAATCAATGTCGGAGTACAGGGAGCGCATCGACTCTGCAAACTCTTCCAAGCTATTGCGATTGAGACGGTGCTTGTTTTCTTTCCATCGCTCAAACAGCTCAGTTGACGACACTGCACGCGAGGCCTCAGTTCGTGCCTCTCGGCCTGCGGTCAGAGCCCACTGGGCGGCAAATTGCACACGTTTCGCAGCCTTTTCTGTGAAACCGCTCCACACTTTATATGTGTTGTAGAGCTGGGCCACGACGGCCCAGCCGCCCTTGTAAGGCAGAACTGTGACGTTGCCCAGGTTGTCAAGTTCAAGGAACTCAAAATGGGATGGATCCTTCTTATCGGCGGTCACGAGGATCCTGCGGTTGGTGACAAACGCGGCACCATCCACCCCACTTGCTTTCGTGGCGGCGGCCTCGAGCACAATCTCGTCGACACCAAGACCTTCTACAACAGCGACGGCGGCAGTGCGCACAATCCCGGAATTACCGGTACGTTCAAGTGCGGCACCGAGATCTGGCCGGTCGGTCAATGCAATTTGGGGTCCTGTCATGCACACGAGACTAGCAACACAATAAAAACCGCGCCTGCCGTTCAGTGCTATGGCATAACTCACCCCAGGTGTGGGGTGGTGTGTGAAGTAACGCTGACTCAACCCCGAAACCTCGGTACGTTCTGTGGGTATGAGCTCAACGTTCACGCCAGCAAAGTTTGATGATACTTGGATCTACCGCCTTACAAAGTTCCCATGGCCGGAACCGGCGCCGAGCAAAGATGAGGTGCGCCGCCACTCTTGGGGAATGGTGTACAAGAGCAATAAGGCGTTTGCGACCCCGCTAGGGGTTGAGGCCATCAACGCAAGGGCGGCCAAGTACTACAAAACATCTCTCGAGCAAAACTGGGGGGTCACTGGTGCACAGGAAGCGTATCAGGTTATTGATGCTCTGCTCGAAGGTGGCCAGCACGTGGAAAATGACCTGCTTTTACCGCTCGCATATGCAGTGAAGGACATCTCTGAGAACGAGCTCGAGGCAGAGATGGAGGAGCGAATCGAGTTTCTGAAAGACTTCTTTGTTGTCCAAGGCGTGGATCCGCGTGGTGCAGAACATAAGTTCCGTTACCTTGTACGGATGTTGCGCTCGGAGGGCTTTGCCAAAGCAGCGGCCCCGGCACTGCCCGCCACTACTCGCGCATGGGACATAATCCGTGTTCACAGCGTTGGTGGCGCGGCAACGGAGCTGGGGTGGATCTCTCCAGAAGAGTTCCTTCAGATTTCAGACAAGGCCGTGGCGGCGCTGCAGCGCTACTTCGTGTCGTGGGCTGACGTAGCCGCAAGTTTCTGGTGGGGTCGAATGATCTGGGCGAGTGATGGTGAGCCCGACGTCACCGCTGCGATGAAGGATCAATCGCAACGGCTCACCGAGCTGCTCGCACACAGTGATTCGCCTTGGGTGCGCGTGCCCTTGCACGACATCCAGGCCGAGGAGCCATTCGCATCCCTGGGCGGTTTGCACTAACTAGCTGTCGTCATTGTTCGGCGCGCTGTGGCGGTGGCCGGTTTCATGAGCTCACTAGGGGCGGTCACAAATAACGGATTGAGGCATCTATGGCGCAGGGACGGCGAGTTCAACGACATCTGCAAGGCGAAGTTACCTTCACCAATATGAAGCAAGGTCGGTAACGTTGATGCCGATGAGCGGTGCCTTGGCCGATTCTGAGGAAGATGACGGGCGTTCTCGGCAGCGCTGACGGTATCCTGAGCGTTTGTATCTGGCGACATCAAAAGTACTGCCGATCAGGCCACTGCCGAGGCAGAGGCCGAATCTGATAACTCCGAGGGAGAGAACTAAATGGGGATTCAATTTCGCAAGAAGCAGAACCTGGACAAGGACACGTGGCTGAACTACTCGGGTTCGGGAGTCTCTGGTTCTAAGCGTATCGGTCCAGTGACAATTAACAGCCGTGGCGGGTACACCGTCCGACTGGGCAAGGGCCTAACCTTCCGTGGTCGCTGGAAGAAAAAGTAGCTGTACTTGCTAGATGGAGGAAAGTGGCGGTTGTCGCCGCTAGTACCCCATTTTCTGATTCACCCAGGCAAGCATCTCTTCGTGAGTGAGCACGTAGGCAAGGCCGTGCGTCCCATCACCGAGGTCAGTCTCGACCTCCACGTAGGTGATGTCGGCGCCGGCCTTTTGCCACTTCTGCACAAGCTCGCGTGCCGACGTCACGGGTAACACATCATCCAATGCATTATGGGTAACGAACACGGGCATACTGGGAGTCTTTGTGCCCAGAGCCTGCTCGTCCACGTGGCGTCGAACGACGGGGGAGAGCTCGGGCGAGCGCAGATTCTCCGCTATCCCCAAGTCATTGGCAGTAAATGCCTTGGTGTCATTGCGAGGCCAACGTTCGACAGTGGCGCCAATGCATTCATCGGCGGTGAGCTTCAGGAAGTCCTGCCCCAGTGGGCTGAGCATGCGCTCGATTGGTTCTTTTGTCTCTGGGTACTCTGCAATCAAGCCGTTCATGAAGTAACCGACGAGCCCCGCCAACGCCGAGCCGCGAATATGCAGCGCAGTGTCGGTGAGATCGGCCGGAATAGCCCCGGCGTAAACAGCGCGGATGTTCAACTCCGAGGCGTACTCATCGGCTAGCTCGGCGGCTGCAGCGGTGGCACCTCCGCCTTGTGAGTAGCCGAAGAGCGCAATGGGAGTATCTGCAGGTAGTTGTAAAGCTTCAATAGTCGCTCGTGCCATATCGAGCGTGTTATTCCCGGCAATCTCACGGTTGAGATACGGATGTACCCCGGGCGTGCCGAGCCCCTGGTAATCCACGATGGCAACATTCCATCCCTGTGCCAGCAGCTGAGGTGCCGGAGGCGTCGGAGGTGCTTCGTAGCGCAGCGCAACCGAACTCGCGCAGTTATCGGCCATCCCGAGAGTCCCCGGCGCAATCACCGCCAGAGGCCGTGGGGACTTCTCCGACCAGCGGGCATAGGGCTGCAATACGGTACCAGATACTGCTGTTTGGCGGTGGTCGCGTGCACCTGTGGAGGAAAACACGACCCGCTGTGCGCGTGCGGGCGCATTGACCGGAAATGGTGTCTGCGTAATTACCTGCCCCGGAGGCAATCGCTTCACCGCAGAAGAGTCAGAATCCGAGGAGTCGAAGTCAATCGCACCTAGACCATCCAACGCTGAGCAACCACTAATCACACCCGCGCTAGCGCCAATCAGAGAAATTCCGAGCACCATGCTCAGCGCAATTCTGCGCTTACTAGCCCCAAAGAGACAGCGTTGGCGCTGAGATCGATGGAGCGAGGCATTCATGCTCCTAATTCTAGGCAACGCACTTGTCCGAATCTGGTCTTTACCGGAGCATTGCCTCGGCTTTAACGGGGCAACTGGAAGCGGCCATCGGGAGTTTGCTCCGCAAGCCCGTCGTCAAGCAGGGAAAACAGTGCGCGGGAACGCTGATGTGCATCATCCCAGACCGCATCGAGAGCGGCCTGTTCGATGGGGGAGTCGGCGGCGCGGAGCACGTCGAGAAGCAAGCCCCGGACTTGGCGGTCGGTGCCTTCGAACTTCTGCACGCGTCGTTTAGCAGCGGCGATTTCGTGGTCTTCGGGTTCGGGGCGACCGGCGGCGATCCAGGCGCAACTGGTAGCGATGGGGCAGACCTCGCACTCGGGTGTCGTTCGGCAGACGGTAGCGCCGAGTTCCATGAGCGCGACGGAAGTCTCGGCCGCAGTCGTGGGGTCGAGTGGTAGCAACTCTTCGACGAGCGCCATGTCGGCGCGTTTGGCGATGCCGGGAAGGTACGTGCCCTGGCGGTGTCGCCGGAGTACGCGGCGCACGTTGATGTCCACCACCGGCGTGCGCGCGCCAAAAGCAAACGCCGCTACCGCCCGAGCGGTGTAGTCTCCTACCCCCGGAAGGGCTAACAGCGTGTCCACGTCACTCGGCACTTCGCCGTCGTGCCTTTCGACGATCTTTTCTGCGCATTCACGCAGCCGGAGTGCACGTCGGGGATAGCCGAGTTTTCCCCACATACGCAGGACTTCATCTTTGGGGGCGACTGCCAGATCGGCTGGGGTGGGCCATTTTTCCAGCCAGGCGCGCCACGAGGGGATGACGCGGGCGACGGGAGTCTGTTGACTCATCACTTCGCTGACGAGCACAGCCCATGGTGAAGTGCCTTCTTCACGCCAGGGAAGTGGCCGCATATTGGCGCGATACCAATCACGTAAGGCGGCATCGACGTGTTCGTCGAAGTCGTCGGATTGGTTAATTGCAGAGGTCAATCTACATTCTCGCTTTCCCATAAACAGCGGAGTCGTTGCACAATATAGCTATGAGCAATTCTGAGAGGACTCCTGAGAGTGTATGGCAATCGATGGTGCGCGGAAACCTCCGCTTCTGTGAGAGCAAGACTGCGCATCCCCGTCAGGACTTGGTTCGTCGTAAGCAGCTGACGCAGGGGCAGAAGCCGAAGGCCGTTGTGCTGGCTTGCTCGGATTCCCGTGCTCCGGTGGAGATTATCTTCGATCAGGGTCTGGGCGATGTATTTGTGATTCGTACTGCCGGTGAGATTACTGACCTGTCGGTGCTGGCTTCGCTGGAGTTCGCAGTTGATGGTCTGGGAGTTCCGCTGGTGATTGTTCTCGGCCACGAGTCCTGCGGCGCTGTGGCTGCGGCGAAGAATGCACTGGACGGTGGCGAACTGCCGGGTGGTTTCCAGCGTGTGCTGATTGAGAAAGTTACCCCGTCGCTGTTGGCGGCTCGCAAAGATGGCGAGACGGAAATCGACGAATTTGAGCGGCGCCACGTGCGCGAGATTGTTAATCACATTATTGATCGCTCGCCAGAGATTTCATCGCGCTTGGTGACCGGCGAGGTGGGCGTTGTCGGTATGCGGTACCGCTTGGAGGACGGACGCGCTGAGACCGTCGTTACCCATGGAGTCAGCGAGAACCCGCTAACCTAAATGTGTGACCAATAAGCTGCCTCCAGAAATCTACCGGCGTCGGCGTATCGCCGCGGCGGTGTTGCTCGTTATCATCCTCGTTCTCCTGGGCTGGGGTATTTCCGCACTGGTAAACCGGGACAGCGAGGATTCTGAACCGGTGAATGTCACCAGGGATGACGGGAAAGAGGTGACCCCTCCGGAACAGCCCAAGGAACCTTACGCGCCTAAGTCTGACAAGGACTCGACGAAGGACAAGTCTGACAAGGATGCCAAGACTGACGCTAAGGAAGGCGAGGATTCCGCGAAGGATGACGCTCAAGCGGCGCTTGCGAACAAAAAGGACTGTAGCCTTGCAGACCTGCAGGTGACAGCCACCTCGGATCAGCCGAACTACGGCGATGAGCAGCCGACTCTGGCAATTACCGTCCACAATCCCACCGGCGGTGAATGCCGCGTGAACCTCGATGAGCAGCAGTTGCGCTTCGAGGTATACGACCTGGCAACGTACGAGCGCGTCTGGTCGGATGTGGACTGCAATGACTCCGAAGGCCACGGTGAACTGGTATTGGCACCGGGCGAGGAAGTCAACTATGCCGCCACCTGGTCGCGTCTGACCTCGGCGCCGAACAAGTGCTCCGAAGAAGACCGCGTCCCAGCTCCCTCCGGGTCGTACATCTTCTACGGCGTGATTGGTGACAACAACTCTGACGCCTACACGTTCAACATGCGCTAGCGCTTAGTCCCTAACCCAAGCTCAATGGCCTCGGCAACGGTGCCTGCTTCCAGCAGCCGCATCCCCGCCGGGCCTTTTGCGCCTCTGGGCACAATTGCCGTGTCGAAGCCCATTCGATGAGCTTCCTTAAGCCGCCACTCCAAATCGGTCACTCTGCGCACTTCGCCGGCCAACCCCAGTTCGCCGAGTGCAATGGTTTTATCCTGGAAGGTCCGCTTGGTCATGGATGAGGCCAGTGCCAGCGCGATCGCCAGGTCCGCGGCAGGCTCCGACAGCGTCATACCGCCGACAGTGGATACGTACATCTCCATGCGAGCTAACTGCTTGAAGTTACCGTGTTCAGTCAGCACGGCCGCGACCATCGGCACGCGGCGAGGGTCCAGGCCAGAGACATTGCGTCGCGGGTTGTGCGCCTCAGTATTGATTACCAGGCCCTGCACCTCCGCCAGCAGCGGTCTGCGGCCATCCATGGCCACGGTAATTGCAGTTCCCGAGGTCGGCGTTCGGTGATGCAAAAACAGCCCCGAGGGATCCTCAACTTCCGCAATGCCGCCCGCCGTCTGCTCGAAGCAGCCCACTTCATCAGTGCTGCCGAAGCGGTTTTTCAGGCCGCGCAAGAAGCGTAGCCCCGAATGCCTATCGCCCTCGAAGTTGAGCACCACATCAACCAGGTGCTCCATTGTGCGCGGGCCGGCCACATTGCCGTCCTTGGTCACGTGCCCTACCAAGAAAATCGCAGTCCCGGTCTCCTTCGCCAACGCCGCCAGAGCAGAGGTTACGGCGCGAGCCTGGGCAACGCCACCGCGAGCACCTTCGACGTCGGCACGCATCGTCTGCACAGAGTCCACAATGAGCAGACCGGGGGAGAGCTCCAGCGTCAGGTCGATGACGTCCTCGATATTCGACACCGCCGACAGGTACAGCGAGTCCGACAGTGCGCCAGTGCGCTCGGCACGCAGCCGCACCTGACCGACCGATTCCTCACCGGTGACGTAAAGCGTCGGCCCCAAATCGCCGTCCGCGCAGCGGTAGGCCACTTCAAGTAGCAGCGTCGACTTACCAACCCCCGGTTCGCCTGCCAAGAGCACCAACGAACCCGGCACAATACCGGAACCGAGCACTCGATCCAGCTCGCCGATGCCCGTGCGCACCGCGTGCGCAGCCTTGGCGGAAATCCCCGTGATCGCGGTCAACTCGGAAGATGAAGTGGGGATTCGATCTGTTGCGGAGGTCTCGGCGAGGAAACGTTCCTCCGCCTCGTCGTCAAGCGCGCGCTGTGCTAGACGCTGGCTTTCAGCCGCGACGGAAGTGGAAGATGCTTTACGACGACCACCCCGCGCGCCGGGTTCCGTCGCGGCAGCGCTACGGCGACGTTGCTTGGCTGCCCGCGCGGCAATTTTGTCCTCCAGCGTGGAGGCGGACTTCCCACCGCTGGAGCGGATAGTGACCTTCTCTAGCGTGCCCCACTCTTTGCAGTTGGGACATTGGCCGACCCATTTCGACACCTGCCAGCCGCATGCTGAGCATTCGTAGGCTTCGTCTTTGGTCTTGGCCACGGTGCAACCACCTTTGCTTCAAGAGAGGGGACACGACAGACTCCACAACGTGTGTTGTGCGGTATGCGGTGAATGTCGCGAGAAAATTTACCCCAGATACGCGAGAGCGGGCCAGGGCAGTGTCAATGACTTGTGTCAAGGATGACTGTACTGCCGTGACCCGTATCAAGCGACCAATCGCCCATGCCCGCTCGATGAAGCGCCTCGCGTTATTTGCGGGACAGGACTGCGCTGTACCAGCGCCTAAAAGTGCGCTGCGCGCGAACAGCGCAGGAACACCACTGTGCTGCGATTACTTGGATTCAATCATGCCGTCAGCACCGCGGTTCGGTGCGCCAGCTTCCAGAATGTCAGCGGAGATGGTGATGTCCAGGTCGTAGGTGTTGGTCTGGCCCTGCGGGTCGGTGAACTCGAAGGTGGCCTCGCGGTTCTGGCCAGCAGCGCTGCTCTTGTCTCCAACCAGGGTGCTCGGGTCCAGCTCGTTGGTGTAGTACGCGATGCAGCCGGTGTTGTCCTTGGCGGTCTTAGCCAGCGGATCGATGACGGACTTCGGGCCGGCAACAATCTGGCACTCACGCGGCAGGGAGTCCTCGCCCTTGGCAGCCTTAGCGAAGGAAGGTGTCTCAGCGACCTTCTTCAGCTCAACCTCGCCGATACCTTCAACGGTGACGGACTTCAGCGTGTAGACCGACTCGGTAGCGCGCTGCTGGTTGCTGGCGGAGAACTTCAGACCAGCGGTACCAGCCTCCGGGTCAACCAGGATGTGAGCGTCGCGGATGTTGACGAAGCCAAGAGCCGAGTTGGTGTTCTCAGCACCCTTGCCGGCAGCATCTTCGCCGCCGTTCATCGCACCGTCTACAGCCGGGTGCTGATTTGCGGTCTGCGAAATCTGACCGGCGCCACAAGCAGCAAGTGCAACTGCGGATGCTGCGGAGACGGTGATGAGGGCGCTGCGGCGAAGTACGGACTTGAAGGCCATGACTAGATTTCCTCCAGTAGCTTGAGGATGGGCGATAGGATTTTCAGTATTTAAAGAACACCTTAGTGTCTTCCTAAGATGTTCTCATACTACCCGTAAAATCATGGGGGGACATGATAGGGTGGAAGGCCGTTGGAAAGGGCGTGTGCATTACATGGAATTCAGCATTGGCGATACCGTAGTTTATCCGCACCACGGAGCTGCGAAAATCGAAAACATCATTGAACGAGAGCTTAACGGTGAGACCGTTCAGTACCTCGTACTGCAGATTCTGCAGAGTGATCTGAATATCCAGGTGCCCGCCAAGAATGCCGAGCTGGTCGGTGTTCGCGACGTTGTCGGTGAAGAGGGGCTGCTGAAGGTTTTCTCCGTTCTGCGTGAGACCGACGTGGAAGAGGCCGGCAACTGGTCCCGTCGCTACAAGGCCAACCAGGAGCGCCTGGGTTCGGGCGACATTAACAAGGTCGCCGAGGTAGTTCGTGACCTGTGGCGCCGCGATCAGGATCGCGGTCTGTCCGCCGGCGAAAAGCGTATGTTGAGCAAGGCTCGCCAGGTTCTCGTCGGTGAGCTCGCGCTTGCCGACGGCGTTGATGAAGCCAAGGTCGAGGAAGTTTTTGCCCGCGTCGATGCCACTATCGAGCGTCACCGCGCGCTGGAACAGGAAGGTGCCGCCGGTGAGAAGAAGGACGAGGCCGACGATAAGCCGGTGGACCTGGACGCTGACGCATAAGTCGTTTTCCTTCCCCGGTTCCTTCCAGTAGGGATTTTCTGCACTTTTCCGGTTAACGGCTAGCGCACACACATTGCCCGTGTGCGCTAGCCGTTTTCTCTTTTTCACCCGTATCTATTTCCCCGCTATGCTCGGGGCTGTGACTTTTCAAATCTTCGATACCGCAACCCGCCAACTGAAGGATTTTGAGCCTCTCCGGGAGGGGCATGCCTCCATTTACCTGTGCGGTGCGACCCCGCAGGCTCAGCCGCACATTGGCCATGTTCGCTCCGGCGTGGCCTTTGATATCTTGCGCCGTTGGCTGATCGCCAAGGGGTATGACGTCGCCTTTGTGCGCAACGTTACCGATATCGATGACAAGATCTTGAACAAGGCCGCCGAGCACGGCCGCCCTTGGTGGGAATGGGTCTCCCGCTTTGAGCGCGAATTTACCTGGGCTTACAACCGGCTCGGTGTTCTCCCGCCGAGCGTTGAGCCGCGTGCTACCGGGCATGTCACTCAGATGGTGGAGTACATGCAGCGTCTGATGGATAACGGCTTCGCCTACGCCGTCGATGGCAGCGTCTATTTCGACGTGGATGCCTGGTCCAAGGCTGAAGGCAGCGACTACGGCAGCCTGTCCGGCAACCGCGTCGACGAGATGGAGCAGGGCGAGACCAATACTCCGGGCAAGCGCGGTGCGCACGATTTCGCACTGTGGAAGGCTGCCAAGCCGGGCGAGCCCTCGTGGCCGACGCCGTGGGGCAATGGCCGCCCGGGCTGGCACCTGGAGTGCTCCGCCATGGCCACCTACTACTTGGGCTCGGAGTTCGACATCCACTGTGGCGGTCTCGACCTGCAGTTCCCGCATCATGAAAACGAGATCGCACAGTCGCACGCAGCCGGCGACGGCTTTGCTCGCTACTGGATGCACAATCACTGGGTCACAATGGCCGGCGAAAAGATGTCGAAGTCGCTCGGCAACGTGCTGTCCGTGCCGCATATCCTGACCATGGTCCGTCCGGTTGAGCTGCGCTACTACCTCGGTAGTGCGCACTACCGCTCCGTGCTGGAGTACTCCGAGGAGGCTCTGCAGGAAGCGGCAACGGGCTACCGTCGTATCGAGGCGTTTATGCACCGTGCCGTCGATAAGCTCGGCGATGTCGAAATCGGTGAGTGGACGCCGGCGTTCGAAGCAGCGCTCGACGATGACCTCGCCGTCCCGCGCGCGCTCGCGGAAATCCACAACGCTGTTCGTGGGGGCAATCAGGCGCTTGCCGACGGCGACGAGACCAAGGCCAAGGAGATTGCCGGTGCTGTCCGCGCTATGGCCGCAGTCCTTGGATTCGATCCGCTGAATGAGCAGTGGACAACCTCCGATTCCGGTTCTGACGCGGCAATGCATGCGCTCGGTGTGCTGGTTGAGCACCAGTTGGAGGAACGCACCCGGGCTCGTGCAGAGAAGGACTGGGCTACGGCTGATGCTGTGCGCGACCGTCTGAAGGAAGCGGGTATCGAGGTAACTGATACCGCGGATGGTCCGGCATGGTCTGTCGCTGACTAGGGCTGAAAAGCTGGCTTTAGGCTAAAGAAAACTATTAACAACAGGAAGCAGGTAGCTATGGCAGGCAACGGTCGTCGTGGTGCAGTGCGCAAGGCAAGCAAGAAGAACGTTGGCGGCTCCGGTGGTCAAAAGCGTGGCTTGCGTGGCAAGGGGCCGACCCCGAAAGCAGAGGACCGCGTTTATCACGCAGCTCATAAGCGGGCGAAAGAGAAGCGCCGCCGTGACTCGGGGCGTCATGAGCGCAAGGGGGATGGCACCGAGCTGGTAGTTGGCCGTAACCCGGTCGTGGAGTGCCTGCATGCAAAGGTGCCAGCGGCCGCGCTGATTGTGGCGCTGGGTACCGACAATGACGAGCGCCTGCAGGAGTCAGTGCGTATTGCTAACTCCCGTGGTATCCCGATTCGCGAGGTACCTCGCCACGAGTTGGACACCATGACCGGCAACACCATGCACCAGGGTATCGGCCTGCAGATTCCGCCGTACAAGTACGCATCTGTCGAAGATCTGATTGATTCGGTGGCCAAGACAGGGGAGCCGGGCCTTATCGTCTGCCTGGATAACATCACTGATCCGCGTAACCTGGGTGCGGTCATTCGCTCGGTGGCGGCCTTTGGTGGTCACGGTGTGGTGATTCCGGAGCGTCGCTCGGCTGCCATTACGGGCGTCGCCTGGCGTACCTCTGCTGGTACTGCTGCGCGTCTGCCGGTTGCGCGGGCGACCAATGTGGTGCGCTCGCTCAAGCAGTTCCAGAAGGCTGGCTACCAGGTTGTTGGGCTGGATGCTGGTGGCAATCACACTCTGGATACTTATGACGGAACCACCCCGGTGGTTGTGGTCGTCGGTTCTGAGGGCAAGGGGCTTTCGCGCCTCGTGCGCGATACCTGTGACACCATCATGTCCATTCCGATGGCCGGATGGGTTGAGTCGCTCAATGCTTCCGTTGCTGCCGGTGTGACTCTGAGTGAGTTTGCCCGCCAGCGCCGGGTAAAGAGTAGCCAGTAGCGCATTTGATACCCCCGTAGGCGCCATTATCAATTCGTTATAGTAATGGCGTTTACGTGGGGTATTTTGAGTTCTAGATTCTGGCCGGTACTTATGGCTACCCCCAGTAGTTCAGCGCTTTAAAAATAATTCTATTCCTGGCGTGCGCTGGGAAAATAGCGGCGTTATTATCAATTTCAACAGAAAATTATCCGTCGTTTCCCGAGGGGAGGGTGGGCAAATGATGCTCCTAGAAATGGGGGCGTATTTGACCGTAGTTTAGGGGAGCGCACGGACCTAGCGGTGGCTTGTACAGCTAGCTTTTAGGTCACTGTGATGTCAGACCACGATATCGTCAGTGTTAGTTTTTCTGTCTGCCGGGTCATCCCATATCGGCAGTCTCGCAGTCTTGAAAAGAGCTGGGGGTGTTGGAGTCTTCTTTTGAGAATCCAGCAAAAATACGGGCAGCCCCTCGGTGGCAAGAGGGAAGGTGGACGCATCTTCTCCGCAATAGCCACTCGAGGGGCTGCCCGGTGTTTTTGTTGTTTTAAAAGCCACTCCGAAAAGCGTATGTATCTATTTGCTCCACTTGGCTGCCTGGACGTCGTCACGCGTTGCCTTGCGCGATTGCACCGCTCCAATGGCGTAGCAGATGAGGTAGATGACAAACGCGATTGTCGTCACTAGAACACTGACCGGGATGCCCGGTGCGAGCGAGAGGACGATGCCGCCAACAGCCGCGACCTCGGCGAAGATGGTCGAAAGGATGATGGCCTTCACCGGCGAGGCGGTGACGAATGCGGCCGCGGCACCCGGGGTGATAATCAGGGCGATGACGAGCAGGGAGCCGACAATTTGCACGCCCTGGGCGGCGACGAGACCGGTGAGAATCGCGAAGTAGATCGATAGCGCCTTGACGTTGACACCACAGGCGGCGGCCATGATGGGGTCGGCGGAGGCAAATAGCAGCGGCCGCCATTTCCAGGCAATGCCGCCGACGACGATGACCGCGACGATGGCCATCGTCCATAGAGAAGTGTCAGTCAGGCCAATGATCTGGCCGGTGAGAAGTGAAAACGCGGTACTGGTTCGGCCAGGGTAGAGGTGGATAAACAGCACCGATAGGCCCATACCGAAGCTCAAGACCACGCCCACAACCGCATCTTGGCGTCCTCTTAGCGACAGTGCTGCCAGGACTATTGCGATGACCACCGAGCCGATAATGGCACCGCTGCTGACGCTGACACCAAGTAGTAGAGCTGCGGATGCGCCCATGAGCGCTAGCTCACTGGTGCCGTGGACGGTGAAGCTCATCTGCCGCATGACAATCAGGGGCGAGATAATGCCGGAGATCAGTCCGAGCAAAGCTGCAGCGATGAGAGCATTGTGGACGAATCCGACCTGGAGTAGGGCAGCGGTGTCGGAGAAATACTGAGCCAGTAGGTTCATTAGGCGATAACCAACTTTCCCTCGACACGGGCAACCACAATTTTGGTTTGGTATAGCTCCGAGAGCGTCTCTGAAGTGATGATTTCCTCCACCGATCCGACCGCATGTCCATGCGGTGTCAGGTAGAGCACTCGGTCACAGACACCCAGGATGGGATTGATGTCGTGGGTGACAAAGACGACGGCCGTGTCATTGTCCCGGCGATGCCGGTCCAGACGCTCGACCGTGGTTCGTTGTGCCGCAGGGTCGAGGGAGAGCAGAGGCTCGTCGCAAAGCAAAAAATCCGGCGCCGAAACGAGCGCCTGGGCCTGACGGACAAGCTGCTGCTGCCCGCCAGAAAGCGTGCCGACGCGACGGTCCGCAATACCCGTTGCGCCGACGAACTCCAGCATTTCGTCGGTGGCGGAGCGGTTCTTGCCGGCTGCCAGCTCGACGAGGTCGCGAACCCGAATGGGTAGTGAGGGCTCGAACATCCGCTGCTGCGGAATGTAGCCCAGATTCCCGTCGACTTTTACTGAACCGTGAGTCAGCCGGCGCATGCCAAGGGCAGTGGTCAGCAGCGTGGATTTGCCGACGCCGTTCGGCCCCAGGATGGCTAAAAACTCGCCGGGCTCGACGTTCAAATTGAGGCCGGACCACAGCGGCTCAACGGCTGCGTCAGTAAAAGTCAGTGAGGGCAAAGTTATGCGGACTCCATATCGGAAAGGGTTTGCTTGTAGAGTTCAAAGAACGACTGGTCAGCGCTCGGCGACTCAAAAACATCGACGATTTTAACGCCCTTTGCCTTGGCTGCCTCGACGAGTCGCTCCGAAACCTGGTCGTGGGTCTGCGGTGCGTCGATGAGGTAGTCCAGCTCGCCGGACTCAATCAGCTTGAGCATTTCATTGACATCGCTTGCCGACGGCTCGGACTCATTCAGCGTGGACTGGCGGTAGCCCTTCGGGGTGATGTCCTCGACCTTCGTATCCTCCAAGATGTCATCGGCCAGCGGGTGAACCTGAGCAACCTTAGCGGCCTTGAGCTTGCTCTTGGCCTCTTCGATGTCCTTGATTTCCTTATCGACAGCCTTGGTGTCGGCCTTGGCGCCCATCCTGGTCAGAGCTTCGGCGAGCTGCTCTGCAGTTTCTTCAACCGCATCGGTGTCGTACCAGACGTGCTCGTTGGCTTCGCCGTCATGGTGGTGGTGCTCGTGACCCTCATGATCGTGACCCTCGTGGTCGTGACGCTCATGGTCGTGGTCGTGACCTTCGTGATCATGATCGTGGTCGTGGCCTTCTTCCTGCGGCAGCGCAGAGATGATGACCTTGTCCTTTGCATCACGTAGGGAGGAGGTCAGCCATGCGTCGTAATGCCCACCACCTGCGACGAGAATATCGGCCTGCTCTACCTTCGCCATGTCGGCTGCGGCCGGCTCGTAGGAGTGAGGATCGATGTCGTTGGACGCGATAATTGGGTCGATGGAGACCTTCTCGTCATCGGTGACTGCGTCGGCGACGTCTGCCCAGACCTTGGTGGAGGTGACCACCTTAATGGTGTCTTCAGACTTGTCTGCGGACGTAGCGCTGTCATCATTGCTGGAGCATGCGCCGAGACCTGCGACGAGGCCGGCGCTGGCGACCAGCGCCGCGATGCGCGTGGAAAAGCGTGCCTTCATATATGTATCCAATCCTGTTGCGGGCTGAATTATTCCGTTTATTCAGCTTCTGAGCATCAACCGCTATTGAAAACAGTTGTCTTTAGTACAAAGAATATAGTAGGGAATGCAGCGACCCCGTAACAAGGCAGATGGCTGCTGGCGTGGGAAAAATGACAGTCGCGCACATTCGTTGGGTAAAGTTGTCCGCGATTAGATGCGCGTGGTGCTTGTTGTAGTTCTTTTCCATAAAACTGAGGTTTTCTACCTGAGGTAGATGAGTGAAGATAGCTGAGCGCGCAGTCACTGTTGGTTTTCAAGAAGGGTCGGTATTCCGTGCAAAGTCGGCGTCGTCGTGGCACCTTGGCTTCCATCGCAGCAGAGCTTGGAGTTTCGCGCACGACTGTGTCTAATGCTTATAACCGTCCTGACCAGCTCTCGGAGAAGTTGCGGGAGCACATCCTGGAAACTGCGGAGCGCCTTGGCTATCCGGGGCCGGACCCAATGGCTCGCGGTTTGCGCATGCGCCGGGTCGGTGCCATCGGCGTGCTGTTCACCGAGCATCTCCCGTTCGCTTTCGAAGATCCCGCCTCAGTCGATTTCCTTGCTGGCCTGGCAGAGGAGCTCGGCGAAATGGGCGACTCCATGTTGGTCATCCCAGCTTCCTCCGAGGAAGGAGGGGATGTAGATCTCAATCTGATTCGGCAGGCGGTGGTTGATGGCTTCGTGGTCTACTCCGTCGCTGACAACGACCCGTTCCTCGCTGCGGTTCGCGCTCGCGGCTTGCCGACGGTCGTGTGCGACCAGCCTGCGGATGCGGCGGCTCTACCGTTTGTGGGCATCGACGACCGTGAGGCCATCAAGCCCGCGGTGCGCCATCTGACTGAGCTGGGACATCGCAAAGTGGGGATTCTGTCGGTGCGTTTGTCGCGTACCCCGAACTCGGGATATGTCACGGAGGAGCGGCTGGCAGAAGCTCATCACCAGGTGCAGAAGAACCGCGTTGAAGGTGCGCTGGAAGCGCTTGCCGAGGCCGGTATTCAGCAGGCAGATGTGCCCATCATCGAGCGTCACCTCAATGACCGCGAGAACAACCGCGATGCGGCCCGCCAGCTGCTGACTGACAACCCGGATCTCACAGCGGTGGTCTGTACCACCGATACTCAGGCAATTGCGGTCTTGGAATATGCCAAGGAGAACGGAATTCGTGTTCCTGAGGACCTATCCATCACCGGCTTTGACGGAATTGAGCGCGCCCTCTTCCACAAGCTGACCACCGTGATTCAGCCGAATAGGCAGAAGGGCATCGCCGTCGGTCGCGCGCTCGCCGAGGAACTTGAGGCTGCACACGAGGACAGTGGTCGCGCTCCTCGAGTCTTGCTGGAAACTGAGTTCGTCGTTGGATCGACAACGGCAGCGCCGCCGGCACCGTCAGCCAGGTAGTGGGCTGCTGCGGTTATAACATCGTGGCATTATCGGAGGTTCTTGGGGTAGTAAACCCCACCTCATCTTTACTGTGTTCGGATTCAGATTAAGGTCTATTACATGACAGACTCAACAAATTCGAGCACCGACCGATTAGCTGCGGCTCCCAATAGTCCGGAAGCCACCGGCGAAGACCATGTCGAACTTGGCGGCCCCGTCGAATTGAATGAAATGTCTATCCGTGGCGCGATGAGTGAGTTCACCACCGGCGTGACCATTATCGCCACCGAGGACGAGGGCGAGCCGTACGGCTTTGCCTGTCAGTCTTTCTCCTCCTTGAGCCTCACTCCACCGATGGTTCTGTTTACCGTCATGAAGACCTCGCGGTCCTGGCCGCACGTACGGAACGCTGGACGTTTCTCCGTCAATGTGTTGGCTGAGGATCAGGAGGATATCTCGGCTGCCTTCGGTCGCAGTAATGGCGAAAAGTTCAAGACGGGGAAGTGGACCCGCTCTGAGCTGGGCAATCCATTACTGCACGGCTGCTCCGTGTGGATTGATTGCACCGTCGTTGATGTTTACGAAGGCGGCGATCACTGGATTGTGACGGCGGATATTGTGGCTATCGGCAAGCGTGAAGAAATCAATCCGCTCATTTACCACCGCGGTTCTTACGCGCGGGTTTCGCACCCCGGCACCGATGCGCCTGTTGATCAGAAGTGGCGTCAGCGCCCCTCGGTGTAACCCGAGGTTGTCGCAGTCCAGCCACGGCGATCCTCACCTGGCTTGGTGTCTTTCATCTCTCGCATGCGCAGACCATTGTTGTCCTGCGTGTAGACGAATTCGCCCGCAACAATCTTGTGGAAGCGCTCCGAATAGGTCTGCGCCTGGTCTGAGCAGTCCAAACTTCGAGTCTGCTCCGGAGTGCCGAATTCGACCGCCTCGCCCTTCCACTGCAGCGAACCAGAGCCGTTGCCACAGGAATCAGCGAAGGTATATGTTGTCTGCCCCAGGGTAATAGTCGGTGCCTGAGCTCCGTCTGGAACACCGTGGGGCAGGTTTGGGTCATCAAAAATCGCAGTTATCTGCCATTGCTTGCCGACGATCTCCGCTGCCGGCTTTGACTGGCATGCGGTAGCCGTCATGGACGCTGCAGCAACGACAGCTACTGCGGCGACTACCCTGTTTCCGCTCTGACCCATGCTGTGCAACCCTGTTAGCTAGCTGCCTTCTTGGTGGTCTTCTTAGCAGCCTTCTTCGTCGTCTTCTTGGCGGCCTTCTTTGCTGCCTTCTTCGCCGTCTTACGAGTCGTCTTCTTTGCTGCCTTCTTGGCCGACTTCTTCGCAGTCTTCTTAGTGGACTTGCGCGTGCGCTTTGCGGTCTTCGGAGCGTTTTCCTTCTCGTACTCCTCGTGAACCTTCTTGAAGCTCAGGCCTTCCTTCTCCACTCCGAGCATGCACATCAGAGTGACGGCATCGTAGAAATCCTCGGCGAAGGTAGCCACAATTCGCCGTGCGCCAGCAGCGGTCTTTTCTTCGACCTTGTGAAGAGCCTCGTTCTGAGCAGTGCGAGTGTCTGTGACCTTCGGTGGCACGAATCCTCCTGGCAAGCATGGCCTTAATTGCGCCCAGTACACCTACTTCTGTCAGCCATCTCACCACACGCTCCCGTCACTGAGCTCAACGGAGTTCAGTGGAGAAGGAATGGGATTGTGATGACGCAGTTTCAGCTTTAAGCGCTACTTACAATTCAAAAATCTTATTCTACCACGTTGTTGATAGGTCGCGCGGTGTGGACAATGCTCCCACGGTACGGCTAGTCCACGCGCGGGTTCATACCGCCCTTGAAGCGGTAGTTGCGTGGACGGCGAGGCTTGTTCCGCGGATTCACAGGACGGATGCGACGCATACCGGCCCGGATTGGACGGGTCAGGCCACTGTCTTCGCGCAGTGCGCGAGGGCGACGGAGCCTGCGCGCCATCCATTCACCGAGGACAATGCCCGCAGCTAGTGCCGTCGCAATGCCCAGCGCTGAGGCCAGCGCCGTAAACCCCTTGGTCGGGTGGTCGTGCAGCAGTGCGTGCATACCGCGGTAGATTGTCATACCCGGAAGCAGTGGGGTTACGCCTGCCACTGCCGTAATTAGCGGCGGGATGGACCAACGTCGTGCCAGCAGGCCACCGATGAGACCAATCAGTGTTGCTGCCGCGCCTGCGCTGGTCACCGGATGAACTCCCAGCGGAGTCAACACGTAGTAGTAGGTCATTGACCCCAGCAGGGCGACCGTTCCGGACACTGCCAACGCAGTGAACCCAGCATTCGAGGCCAACGCAAATGCGATTGAGGCGGTAGTTCCCGCTATCACCCGCACTGTCGCCTGGGCCAGGTTGAGGTCGGAGCCCGCGATGACGTCGGGAAGCGGAATGCCCAGCATTCCAGAAAACTCGATGCCCATCGCGATGCCAGCGACGATGCCGCCGGTCAACAGCATGGTGTCGAAGAAGCGCGCTGAGCCAGTCACTGGCGCGCCGGTGATGCCGTCTTGCAGTGCTTGCACGAGGGTTAGGCCGGCGAGCATCACGATGATTCCCGAGGCAATTAGCCTGGATGGCTGCATTTCAAAGGGAAGGTATGCCTGTGCCGCATTGAGTACAGCAGCGGAGAGTGTGGCGATGAGACCGCCGACTGCGTTTTGGAAGAATGTGGGCAACTCGCGGGCGGCAAGCTCGCCAATCACAATGACAATGGCCAGTGTGACGGCAGCCGCGATGAGAGCGACCTCGAAACCAGAGCCGAGTAGCACTGTCACAGATGAGGCCAGCAACGCCCAGCCGGCGTAGATGACGCGGAGGCGGTATTTTGCGGGCTCACGCTCGACCTTGTCGATAGCCTCAATAGCCTCCTCCAGGCTCAGATGGCCCGCGCGAATTCGGCGGATGACACGGTCCGTGTGGCGCAAGCGCTCGAAGTCGGGCACTGGTGCGGTGACTACGCGCATAGCCGTAATTGGTGTGCGGCGGGCACCGATGAGGTGGTAGACCGTCACCGAGGTCAACGTGATGTCAACCTGGATCTGGGTGAGGCCATAGGCTGAGGTCACGGTCTTAATCTGCAGCTCGGTGTCGCGGTTGCCCGAGCCACATGCCAGCAGCAGTCCTCCGATGCGAGCAGCGAGATCGAGTACGGCCGTAACCTGGCTGGGGTCGGAATAATCAATCGGTGCCAGCGGCAGTGGGGTAGTGGTCGAGTGCACTAGGTCGACAGTTGCCGTTGGGCCGGAAACGAAATCAATCACGCGCTGCTTGAAGGTGGACTGATTGTCGATTGCAGGAAACTGGGTCTGCGGAGTGTCGTCGTAAGAGACAGTGGGGTCAGCGGGGTAAGCGACAGCGGCTTCGGCATCGTAGGCATCATCCTTCGCAGCGGAGTTTTCTTCGGCGTTGGATTTGTTGCCACCATCGAATGGCATGTCGACACTTCCTTTCCCCGATACTGCCTGGGGTGCGTTGCAGCGCTATTGCAAAGACGAGTTCTAGAGGCGTTGCAGCAACATAGCCCCAGTGATTTAGCGATAGTCACACTACCCCGTCGGTGACGGAGAATCTCAATTCGTTTTCGGTGGGGTGAATTTACCTATCTGAGCGGGGCTTTTAGTGTGCAGAAAAGTGTTCAAGAAGTGCGGTTGCAGTATTCCTGTGGTGTCGTTTTTAACTTCTGCTTGCCAACCTGTACAATCGCCTGTCAGCGGCACAGCTGAGTTCGATTCTCAGGTTGACTCTGATTCTTTCGAGCCAGCGACGGCTAACGCCAAAAGGGTCGCTTTAAAGTTGCCGGGATGGCGCAATTGGTAGCGCAACTGATTTGTAATCAGTAGGTTACGGGTTCGAGTCCCGTTTCCGGCTCCAAAGCCCCAGGTCAGGAAGTTTTCCGGCCTGGGGTTCTTTGGTTTAAGGGGTGCTTGCAACGGTATTGCAATTGTTTTCGTCGTCTCAATGCAAAAAACCCGCACCGGGAGGGCGCCGGGGGCGGCGGCAGGGGGGGGGCAGCGACTAGCCGCCGAAAATCGCCAGTGCGTCGGTGGCGAACGCCTCGATAATCGCGGAGTTGGCAAACCCACCCGCGCGGTTGATGTAGGCCGCCTCGGTCGTAGAGACGGAGGCATGCCCCAGTTGCAAGGTGGCCAACGCGGCGTTACCGGCCCCAGTCGTAGCTGTGGCTGCCGTGTGACGTAGGCCATGACAGGATATTATCGCGGGCAGTAATTCCCTATCCGTCTGTGTCAACATCGTCGCCGGCGAGGTGTGGCAAGCCTGCTCATGTTAGAGCCCGGCCAGAGTTTTGCCAGGGTGGGGCATGTGCCGGATGGGTCGTCGCGCATAGGCAGTACCCGCGTCGTCGGTGCCCCTGTCGTGTGTTGGCCGTGGAATAAGCTCGATAGGCTTATCGGCCAAGCGCTCGGCAATCCTCGAGTCTATTGGTCTGAGAAGCTGGTCTAGCAAAAACATGTAGGTGTGACGATCAGCTATAACTTTCCTCCCTGTAAGCAGGAAACCCGCTCGCCTCTCATGACAGCAATGTACTTGGATAACCACATCGCTACTTGACCGTAGATTGATGCAGCGATACGCTTTGAACATGTTCAGTGAACAAGTTCAATCAAGTCGTGCTACTCAAAAGGAGGCGACGCGCAATAAAGTCTTGGACACCGCCTATGCCCTTTTTGTGTCAGTCGGGTACGCGGATACAAATGTGCGTGCCATCGCGCAGAAAGCCAACGTCAGCGTTGGAACCGTTATGAGCGTCGGGAGCAAGCAGTCGCTGTTGGTTCAGACCATCGGACATCGAATCACCGTCATGCACGATGAGCTCCGCGGACAATCAGACAACCTTCTCGACGTTCTCGCTCCTTTTCTGAAAATGTTTACTGGGCAGGAAGAATTATCGAAAGCGTATGGCGCTGCCCTAATCACACAGGGAAGCAACGGAGAGATTCTCAACGAGCTTCGAACTCTCTTGGTAGATGAAATCGTGTTGCGCCTAGGCAACATGCTCCCTAAAGATGACGCTAGAGAGTTCGCAACAATCCTTTACAACATTTATCTTGGGTTGCTTCTTGGCTGGGCTGCCGGTGCATACGACACCGACGAACTATCCATTCACGCGAACAGTTCCATCTCCCGTCTTAAAATCGCGTACGGAGTAAAATAATGATTCTCGAATCTTCGCCTGCTTGGCCCTCCATCATTCTTGCCGCCATTTTGTTCGGAGATGCGGTACTCTCGCTCAAACCCGTAGCATTCATCGAGGCCTGCCTCAGAGGAGTACGACTTCCTACAGAGTGGTGGTGGGCTCTTATCGTTATCAAGTGCCTAGCAGCAAGTGGACTCATTATTGGGCTCTGGATACCAGGCATTGGAATAGCGACGATGGTTGGAGTCATTGCCTACTTCTGCACCGCAGCAATCGCACATATCCGAGCCAAGTTTCTAGGTAGCGAGTTTTGGGTCAATTGCTTAGGGATGCTCGCTATTTCACTAGGTGCTCTCATTGCAACACTGCTGATAGCCTGAGACGACCAATTTACCAATTGTGTTCGCCCATTGAGGGGCGCCGTTGCCCGCGCCGGGCGGCCTGCCGCGGGTGCCTGTGACCCGCTAGCCGCCTACCGCCTCGCCGGCCTGTCGAAGGGTATGAGCGTCTGCCTCGGTGCAGAAGGCATGACAAAGCCCTAGCTGATTGGTCGGGGCTGGGGGAATTGCGGAGTGGCGGGCTGCTGCGGGACTGGTAGATAGGCGTCCAGCTCTTCGACGGGTATCTGCAGTACTGCATCCGAGATGCCAGTGGCGAGGGCTGCGCGACTGGGCCCGCGCCGGGATGTCATACCCGACGACGTGGGGTGGCAGGAGCAGTAACCGGAATTGAGGGGTTGGGGGCAATCTCAGTCCCTTTTTATGCGCGGGGTAGGGGCGACGGGCAGGGGTTGCTGGGGCAAGGGGTGTGTGGCCCCTAGCCGACACCGCGCAGCCACCACGGGTTAAGTCTTGTACTCAGGCTGTGGCGTATGTCTAGCTGCGGGTCTACTTCGGAAAACTCCGCACTTTCCCAAAGGCTTTCCTCAAAAATTAGTAGGGGAGGTGCCCCTGTGCGGCGCGAGAAACGGCCTTTGACAGGCATAAATGGCATTATAGGTCAAACCTTTACAGGGTGCCCTAACGGTAGGTTACGGGTTCGAGTCCCGTTTCCGGCTCCAAAACCCCAGGCCAGGAAGTTTTCCGGCCTGGGGTTCTTTGGTTTAAAGGAGAAAAGTAGGGGGTTAAGTAGCGTGAGGGGTGAAATCGTCTAACAGAACGTCCGCATCCCTTCTGCCCCGTAAGCCGGCTTAGAAGCTGGAAGAACCACCTGAACCGGAAAACCCCGAGCTAAACCCGCTGTTGACGCCGCCGCTACTAGAAGAGCTGTCGCGGGCAGTGGTGGCATCGCTATCCCAGGTGCTCACGACATAGAAGGGCACGTAGCCGTGGTAGCCGGAGCCAGCGAAGAAATTAGAGTCGTAGATGCGCGTGCGCTCGGGGCGCTCGTCGGCCTCATTGCGCTTCTGCAGCTGGGACTGCACGTGCTCCGACAAGAGCGCGGAGCGATCCAAGAGTTCTAGGTAGCGCTCCATGAACTGCGGATGGTGTGGTTCCTTGGATAATTCAGTGGCGGCATCTTCCAACTCCTTCGCGTGGCGCTCAAGCGTCGAGTCGATGCTTGCGGCCAAGTAGCCTGCCTGTGCCAGATCCTTCCCCAGCTCGTAGAGTTCATAGCGGCGAGCATCCGCATCAGCGTTCTCAATGCGGTGCAGCTTTTCAATATTGACCTCAGCGGTTTCCACGCGCTCGCACAGTTGGCGCGCATTGGCGATGAGCTCAGAGCGTGAGCGGAATTGCTCATCTGGCGCATCCGCCGGAATCGACATGAGGGAACCGACCTGGCTATCGATCGCTAGGAAGTCATCGCGCAAACCCTCCCAGTCCTGGCGCAGGCGCTCATCCACCAGTCCTGATTGGAGCGAGTGCGCTCGAATATCAATCTCCCTTAGCCGTTGCGCCACATCGGTGTAGGTCTGCGACACGTAGTCCCAGTCCTCGCGTGCCTGCTGTGCCTTCTTCTGTCGGCTGCGGCGTATACCGCCGGCGAGGCCGACACCAGCGCCGCCAACGCTCAGGCCCGCCACCCCGAGGCCAACGGCCGCCCCCATCCGATCCTCTTTTGCGCCCTCGTACTGAGTATCCGCAGCACGGTCTACGTCGATTGCAGCCGCTGCGCCAGCAAAGAGGCCAGCAGGAATGTTGCCATCCCGCACGCCCGGCTTAATTGCTTCGATGGACTGTTTCAGATGGCTGTCATTCTTGCGTAGCTTCATTTGAGCAGCCACGTCCTCACCCGCGAAGACGAAGGCTTGGCGCGGATCAAGGCCCACGCCGACGAAGACCTGGCCATCAGCAAACTTATCCTTGCCGATGAGCTCCTGGTGGTTATCGCGCAGGTACTCCTCTACGGAGTCATTAACGTTTTCCTTGTTCTCGGCAAAGACCATGTAGTGCAGCTCTTGGACCACGTCAGGGGCGGCGATCAGGGAGACATCGCGAAGCATGCGCTCTTCTTCCTCTGGGGTGAGCACATCGTCCGGGTCCATGATGTCAGCCTGTACCTCACGCTGCGCAGTCTTCATGACGTAGTCGGAGCGCTCGGGCACATCGAGAATTGCCAAGCAGGTGCCCGCACCGACACCTCCGAGAAGTAGGCCGCTCACTGCTGCTGCGCCGATGATGGAGCCGATGGAGGTCACTTTGGAGCTGCGGTTGGCTGCAAAAGGTTTAATATCGCGAGAGTCGGTCACGGTGATTCTCCTATTCGCGAGCGATTGGCCCCGCCAATTTTATCCGGTCTAAGGGGGCCGGGGCGGGGAGCAAAGGATTCTTTTGAAGGCAGATTAAAGGGCAAATGCCTGTCGGGGGCCGGGGCGGGGGAATTTTCTGTCACTTATGCGCACGTTGTCGGAAGTCCCGGTCGACATATGGATGAGCTTTCCACTTATGGCCACGCTGCTGCGTATCGATAGGTGAATAGGGCATCGATAAGACAACGCAACACCGACAGCGGGACAACGCAACACCGACAGCGGGACAACGCAACACCGACAGCGGGACAACGCAACACCGACCGCAGAACAACGCAGCATCGACGCAACACCGACAGCCGGAAAATCACAGGTCACGGAGAATTCACATCTATAACTCCAGCCCCATGCTTCACAGGAGTTACACGCGTATGTAAAGTGGGCTTTGTTTTTAAGTCATAAGCGTCGATAGGGCTGGTCTCGGGGAAGGGCCTGCGCTATGGGCGCTTTTGGCATTTTTCTGTAAAACCCTCCAGAAAACCCCACAAGCTGGGGTGATTTCTCTGAGAAAAATATTCTACGATAGAGCCATGTCAGAGGTGCTCTTTGTCAGTAGTTCAAACATGGGACTCTCACGCGTACTAGAAGGGCTGCTGCGGCAAGCGGCCCCGGGCCTGACAGTTTTGTCAGCCGGTATCAGCATCGATGATGATGACCGCGGTCTGGATGAAGACGCGCGGCGTGCACTCTGTGAGGTGGGGGCACGGTGCGATGGAGATCCTCATCAGCTCACGCCATCTCTCGCGGACAGTGCGGATGTGGTCATTGTTGTGGGGAAAATCGACGTTTCGGACTACATCGCACCAGATGTAGAGACGGAGCGCTGGGAATATGATGACCCGGCTGACCGCGGCATTTATGGTTATCCCCGCTACGCGCAATTGCGGGATTTCTTCACTCGGCGCGTCAATACGCTGGCGGAACGGTTTGCTGCCTAAATAGTCGCTGACTTCATAAAAGGTGGGGCGCGGGAACCGTCGTAAAGCATGTGCTGAAGCCGACACACTTTTGTTTTCGGACAATAATACCCGCGTCCGTCCGGTCAGCACCTAATGTAAGTAGTTATGTCTATTGGTCCCTCGCTGCGACGCACCCTGTACAAGCTTGCTGAGAAAGAGATGTCCCCGGCTAAGGCAAAGTTCTTGCTGAACATTTGGCCGCCGCTGTTTGGCACCGGCATCCGTATCACCGAGATTGCGGATGACTGGTCGGCAGGTCGGCTGGAGCTGCGCCTAAACGCTCTGACTGCGAATATGCACGGCGCGGCATTCGGCGGTGCGCTGTTTTCGATGACGGATGTGCTGTTTGGCACGCTGGTTATGCAGCGCCTGGACGTCAAGAAGTACGAGGCATGGACCCGAACTGGGTCGTTTGAATTTATCCGCCCAGGTAAGAACGGTGCGTACCTCGAGGTAGAGGTGCCGGATGAGATGGTCGAAAAGCTTAAGGCCGAAACAGAAGGCGGCTATTCGACGGTCGTTCCATACACCTCTGTAATCCGAAACCGCGATGGTTCCCTGGTCGGTATTGGCCAGCAGGAGCTCTACGTGCGCCGTCGTGGCCGCAAGAAGCCGCCGGCCAACCCGAATCAGCAGGATCGTGTTGCCGGTGAGAACCTCATCTCTGCTGCTCGCACTCTTGCTCGGCTGGGGATGCGCGGGGTGGAAAACCGCGATGTGCTCGTCCAGCAGGAACGCACCGCACGACGCTGCATTTCGCCAGAGTCGCGTGCAGTCGCATGGCTCCACGGCGTCCTTGAGTACGGCGATGTCACTGTCGACGACTACCGCGCCGCAGGGCTTCCCGACGTCGTCATCGAGGCCCTCACCTCCGATAACCCCTCGCCAGCTGCGCAGCAGCTGCTTGCGGATGTCGTCACCGCGCGCGAGTCGTTGACCAAGTTCTAGGTCGAAGCTCTACGCCAATAGCCGAGTGATCAGATCGATCACTTCGGGGTCTGTTTGCTGCTTCCAATGCGCAACAGACCTGCCCTCCAGCTCGGATTCGAGCAAAACAGTTCGACTGTCCGGCAGGAAACTCTGCGCGGTATCGGACCACGGAATGACCAGACTGTCATGGTGGCTGATGACGTTAATCCAGTCAGGTGCAGCTGCCTTGCGCCCTCGGAGGTGTGGGGCAGTGTTGGCGGCAGGAAGGTCATATTTTTCTGCCGCTACCGCAATTTGATCGGCTAAAGCCTGTCCCATTAGCCAGCGGGCAAGAGACCCATTTCGCCAGCCCAAAATGCGGGAAATTCCAGTCAGATTTACGCCGCCGACAGAGCCCGACACACTGATGACACGTCGAAACGAAAAACGCTCGCATTCATGGTTTGCAAGACGCGTAAACAGCAGGAAAGCCAGTAGCCCACCCTGAGAGTGAGCCACAATGTCGACCGTGTCCGAGTTCGTTTCAGCGCAAACTCCGTTGATGTAGGCCTCGACTTCGGCGACAGAATCCGCAAGGGCAGCAGTGCCGCGGTTCCCGTAGGCCGGTACATAGACGCGGCGGCCGAGGGAGCGGAGCCCGTCGGCAAGCGGTGCCCACGCGCCGGGACTATCGAGCGTGCCATGTAATGCGATAACCGGAACGGGGTCGCTGAGGTTCCCCGCTGCCAGACTCGGATTTGGCAGGGACGGACGTGCGGCTGTCGGCGGGAAAATCCGTGTTAGGAGCGGTCTATTCCGCATGCTCGGTTGGGTCAAAATCCTCGCCTACCAGCCTGAATAGAGCCTCGCGAGTAAGAGTGCGGGGACGCCAATCGTGTGCCATCTGCTCATGCAAAACGATGGCTTGAGGGAACGTGTCCTGCACATAGAGATTGGTGACCATGCCTGTGTCACCGTCATCCAAGAAACAGGACTGCGGCGGGGAAATGAGCTGGTCATACTTAGTGGCAATACAGGTATAAGTAACGCCGGGACCGAGAATATCGTGAGAATTGGAGTTCAAAACCATCTTTGAGCCCGTGAGCTGTTCCAAGCCGGAAACGCCCCAGTAGCTCTGAACAAAGTTGCTCATCAGCGACCTCGTGCCGGGAATCTTAGTGATGCCGGAAGCGATGCCGCCCAGGTTGGTGCCGTGATTGGGGGCGGCAAGACAGACAACATGCTTGATGTACTTGGAAATGCGTAGAGAAAGCAGGGTGGCGATTAAGCCGCCTTGCGAGTGCCCCACGATAACGGCGTGCTTTGCGTCAGTGGCGTGCAGGACAGCCTTGATGTAAGGCACGAGCATGTCGATGGACTGATTGATGGGGTCTGTTGCACGGTGCCCAAAGTCTGGCGCGAAGACAGCCCAGCCATCTTCCCGCAACTGACCGCCAAGGGTCTCCCAAATGCCCTTGACCTGGCCTGTTCCGTGCAGGAGGATGACCGGCCACGGCCGAGACTTGGATACTTTGGCTCCCCAGTTATCTTCGAAAACACCGCGCAGCGGACGGAAGATGGCATAGGGAAGCGATGCTGATCCTTCAGCTGCAGCCGGTTGTTGCGCCTCCGGTTCCTGCGCTTCAGGGGCAGGGACTACCGGAAGTTGTTCTTCCCGAAAATCCTCGTTTGAAGCGGCGATTAGCGCACCAACTTTCCGTCTTCGTCAGTCCCGAGGGCCTTCCGTAGCTTGGCGGCGGCCTCATCCATGGACTCTGCGGAAGGATTGCGATCTACCGACTGTAGGTTGTACCCGGACATATCGTGGGCAGGGAAGATATGAATGTGCGTGTGCGGAACCTCGAAGCCGGCGATGAGGTAGCCAGCACGCGGAGCGTCAAAAGCGGAGACAACAGCCTGACCAACCTTCTGGGCAACCTCATTGAGGTGAGCCCACAGCTCAGGTGAGGCATCCGTCCACTTGTCCACCTCTTCAACAGGGACGACCAGTGTATGACCAGGTGCAATTGGCTCGATGGTCAAAAATGCGACGACCTTGTCATCGCGGTAGACAAAACGACCGGGGAGTTCACCGTTGATGATCTTGGTAAATACTGTGCTCATGTGCCAAGGGTAACCCGAATAGCGGATTGAGGGGTTGGGTGCGATGAGAGTTATCCGGGCTGATTAGTAAGATGATTGCTATGCGCATCCTCGTAATTGGCTCCGGTGCCCGTGAGCACGCCCTGTTGTACGCAATGAGTAAGGACCCGCAGGCTACTGATCTTCACGTAGCCCCTGGTAATGCGGGTATGAGTGAAATTGCAACCATGCATCCACTGGTCGTGGATGACCCCGCTGGCGCTGTTGCGCTGGCCAAGGAAATTGGGGCCGATTTGGTTGTTATTGGCCCGGAGGTTCCGCTGGTCGCGGGTGTGGCAGACGCACTGCGCGACGCTGGTTTCGCGGTCTTCGGCCCGAACGCTGACGCAGCTCGGATTGAGGGGTCCAAGGCTTTCGCTAAGGACGTCATGAAGGCGGCTGGGGTAAAGACCGCCTCGGCAGAGGCCATCCAGCCGGAGGCCTCCGACGAAGACATCGAGGCCGCCATTGACCGCTTTGGCCCGAACTGGGTCGTGAAGGATGACGGTCTGGCTGCTGGCAAGGGAGTCGTGGTCACTAAGGACCGCGCTGAAGCTCTCGAACACGCAAAGGCTGTTCTGGCCGCCGGTAACCCGGTGCTGCTGGAGTCCTTCCTGGACGGCCCGGAAGTTTCCCTGTTCTGCCTGGTCGACGGCGAAACCGTCGTCCCGCTGTTGCCGGCTCAGGACCACAAGCGCGTCGGTAATAACGACGAGGGGCCGAACACCGGTGGCATGGGTGCTTACAGCCCGCTGTCCTGGCTGCCGGAAGGCGCAACTGAGCGCATTGTCACCGAGGTCTGCGAGCCGGTCGCTCGTGAGATGGCCGCTCGCGGTTGCCCGTTCCAGGGTCTGCTGTACGCAGGTCTGGCCTGGGGCGAGGACGGCCCGGCTGTCATTGAGTTCAACTGCCGTTTCGGTGACCCGGAGACCCAGGCCGTGCTGGCGCTGCTGGAGTCCCCGGTGGCGCAGCTGCTCAACGCCGCTGCTACCGGAACATTGGCGGACTTCGGTCCGCTGTCTTGGCGTGATGGTTACGCTCTGACTGTTGTACTGGCCGCTGAAGGCTACCCGGTATCGACGCGCACGGGTGATGTCATTGAAGGTGCAGAGCCTGGCCGCGAGGAAGATGGCATTCTCCACGCAGGTACTGCCCGCAATGCTGCAGGTGAGCTGGTCTCCGCTGGTGGCCGTGTGCTCAACGTCATCGGCGTTGGTGACACGCTGGAAGAGGCCCGCGACAAGGCGTACGAGACCATCAAGACCATTAAGCTCGAGGGCTCGCACTACCGCACCGACATTGCACTACCTGCAGTTGAGGGCCGCATTTCCATCTAAATAATGCCCGAGGTGTTCAGGCTGCACTCGGATACCTCACTGGTGCACCCACCCGGGTTGAACTAGATTTCCCGGGTGGCCTCGGTGGCTGCAAAGATGAAGGTATGCACGCCGAATCTCCGCAGTCGCCAAAGTCGTCGCAGTCACCGCAGCCGTTAAACTCCTCGCAGTCACCGCAGGCATCCCAGCCCCAGCGCGACCTAGCATCCCGCCGCTGTGAGGTCGCACCCTTCCATGTGATGGATGTTCTCGCGCTCGCACAGGAGCGTCAGCGTACTCACGGTGATGCTCTATTCCTCTGCGTGGGACAGCCCGCGACCGCGGCCCCGGCTGCCGCGATTGCCCGTGCGCGTGCTGATTTAGAAAATCAGGTTCTGGGCTACACAGCGGCCGTCGGCACGCCTGAGCTGCGTGAAACCATCGCCGCCTGGCATCGTGAAAACTACGGCACGGCCACGGAAGTCGCTGATGTTGTCATCACTACCGGTTCTTCCGGCGGTTTCGTAGCGCTCTTCCTCGCAGCCCTCGATGTTGGCGACGACATCGTGCTCGCGCGCCCGGGCTATCCCGCATACCGCAATACGCTGCAGGCGCTCGGCGCCAACATTGTCGAGATTGACTGTGGTCCTGAGACTCGTTTCCAACTCACCGCCCAACACCTGGCGGCACTTCCGCGCGTGCCCAAGGCCGTGATTGTCACCAGCCCGGATAATCCCACTGGCACCATTATCGATGCCGACGAGCTGCGTGCCATTGCGAAGTGGTGTGAGCAGCACGATTGCCTGCTCATTTCCGACGAGATTTATCACGGCATTACTTATGGCCGACAGTGTGCGTCTGCACGCGAGTTCTCCGACGCGGCGGTCGTGGTCGGCAGTGTCAGTAAGTACTTCTCGATGACCGGCTGGCGCGTCGGCTGGCTAATCGTTCCCAAGTGGCTGCGTGCGCCGCTTGATCGCCTCGAAGCCAACCTCACTGTCTGCCCGCCGGCAATTTCGCAGGAAGCCGCGGTAGAGGCGTTCAGCGCCGAGTCCATTGTCGAGCTCAATTCGCACGTGACGCGTTACGCGCGCAACCGCGACGTTTTGCTCGAGGGGCTGCCCCGCGTCGGTCTTGGCAATATCGCCCCGCCCGACGGCGGTTTCTATATCTATGCCAATATCGCAGGGCTTTACGACGACCCGAACTCCGTCGACTCCATGACATGGGCACGGGAACTGTTGGCTGCAACGGGCGTGGCCGTTGCCCCTGGAATCGACTTCGACACAGAGAACGGCCATGAGTGGGTTCGCCTCTGCTTCGCCGGTGAGACTTCCGAGATGGAAGAGGCTGTTCGGCGTATTGGGGTATTTACTGGTCGTCGTTAAAGCGGCTTTAGTGGCGCTCACGGTGTGATTTACCTCACCCTTTCAGGGGTGTTTTTCAGCCGGTCGAGATAGGGAGCTCGACGGGCGAATCGCTGCTTTAAATCCTCTACCGGCGGCCACTGGTAGAGCCGATGTTGGGGCATTCCTGGAAGGAGCCGTTGGGCCTCTGTTTTCTTGATCGCCCGTTCGCTCTAAAGGCGGAAAAACTGCCTCAGATTGAGGGCTCTGTGGCTGCAGTCACATCAAGTGAGGCTGGGGTTGGGGCGATAGTGGAGTGGGGTGGGCTTCGTGGCAGCATCTTTGACAGCCGGCAGCTCTGTCGGTGGTCTATTTCCGCTGGCAGGGGGACCCTTTTTCTTTAATTGCCGATGGGGTTGACCTCTGAGGAGTTGACGGCTATCCCCGCACGGGGTGACGATTGAGCGCGGTGTGTAACTCATGTTCAACGATGGTTGCAAGCGCTTTTAGTGGGGATAGTTTATGTCCGACCGAAAGATGCTTCCGCGCCCTGTTTTTGGCTGTGTAAAAGCGCGATTTTTGAAGCCGCTGTCGGGAGCGGTGAAGCGAGGCTTGGGGTGGCGCCGAGGGGTGCTGTTTGTGGTGCAGTGATTGAGCTAAAAAACGTCCAAAAGTTAACAAAAGGTTAACTAAAAATAAAGTTTAGTGCTTGCCAGGTTGCGTGTTGTGGTCTACGGTTGCAAGTCATAAGTTCCAAACGGTTCGATGAAACATTGTTTCAACTGCGGAATCGCAAAGAATCGGTTGGAGAAGTCCAACAATAAAGATCAAAGAGATCTTAAGAGAGGTGACCTCTGATGAACGCATTCAACGAGATTATGGATACTGTGTCCCCGATTTTCCGGGACGGCAAGGAATCTAAGCAGGATGCGCTGGCATCGCTGCTTGCCGAAGCCATCGTGGAGGCGAACCCGAACCAGGGCATCGCCGCCGACGACCGCCGCGCTGCCTAACAAGAATTAGCTTTGGTCCGATTCCTGCTAGGCAGCTAGTGGGGAAACAATCCCTACTGGTTATTCCTACTGGTTCAGGAACTCCCGGACCTGCTCCATATCCTTATCACCGCGACCCGACAGGTTCACGAGCAACAGCAAAGGCTCATCGCCTTCGTGAACCGGCAGCCCGAGCTCGCTACCAGCGGCAGGGTCGGTTTCACGGAGTCGCGCAATTTTAATGGCCTGCGCCAGCGCATGCGAGGATTCCATCGCCGGAATAATGCCCTCCATGCGGCTGAGCAGCTGGAACGCTTCCAGCGCCTCCTCGTCGGTAATCCCGACATAGCTGGCGCGGCCATTCTCCTTCAGCATGCCGTGCTCCGGGCCAACAGACGGGTAATCCAAGCCCGCCGAGATGGAGTGCGATGGCAACACCTCGCCGTCGTCGGAAAGCATGACAAATGAGCGCATGCCGTGAAGGACGCCAGTCTTACCCGCGTTGATGGGCGCGCCGTGACGATCGGTGTCGAGTCCCTCACCTGCGGGCTCGACACCAATGAGGGCGACATCGGAGTCGTCGATGTAGTTAGCAAATGCGCCGATGGCGTTGGAGCCGCCACCGACGGCTGCGATCACAGCGTCGGGAAGCTTGCCGTAACGCTCGACCATCTGACCGCGTGATTCCTCCGAGATGACCTGCTGGAATTCACGCACGATAGTGGGGAATGGGTGCGGACCGGCGGCGGTGCCCAGCAGGTAGAAAGTGGAGTCGAGAGTCTTGCTCCACTCGACCAGTGCCTCGTCAATAGCATCTTTCAAACCGGCCTCGCCGGTGGTGACGGGAACGACCTTCGCGCCCATGAGCTCCATGCGCTCGACATTGGGGTGCTGGCGGGCGACATCGTGCGCGCCCATGTAGATTTCGCACTCAAGTCCCAGCAGCGCTGCGGCCATCGCGGTGGCCGTGCCGTGCTGGCCTGCACCCGTCTCAGCAATGAGGCGGGTTTTTCCCATGCGCTTTGCCAGCAGCGCCTGGCCGACCACGTTGTTGCCCTTGTGCGCGCCGCCGTGGTTCAAATCCTCGCGTTTCAGCACAATCGTCGTGTTCGGCGTGGATAGACGACGGCATTCGAACAGCGGGGTTGCGCGGCCGAGGAAATCACGACGCAGCTCTTCCAGCTCGCGCTGGAACTCCGGATCGCTCATCGCCTCGATGTAAGCCGCTTCCAGCTCATCGAGTGCTGGCAGCAGGAACTCTGGCACTTCCTGTCCGCCGAAGCGACCGAAAAATGCAGGTAAGAGGGTTTCGCGCACCTCGCCCGCGCCGTTAACGCTTGCCGACGGCACCCTAGTTGCAGTCGGTGCTGAAGCCTTGGCGATGGCATCCGCGCTGGGGTTGTAATCAGTCATTGAGGGGGCCTTTCGTTGCTGTTGTTTATTTCAGCGGGCCCTGGTTCTCTTCGTCGAGCCGACAAAAGAAAAGAGCCCGCCAGATTTATCTTCTTGCGAGCTCGTACTTGACGGGTTTGCCGTCGACATTAATGAGATGACGTGACGTTGCTCGCGGACTTAAGCGAGCCACCACCACTGTGCGCCGCACGGCGCGGGTGTGTTCATCAGGGGTGTCATCATGAATCTGACCATAACTCAAGGTTTCCGCAGTAGCCAAAGCGGGTGGGGTGTGGGGGCGGGGATTGGGCGCGAAATGTGTACGGGATATCGCAACTGTGCCTGGGGTGTAGGGCAGTTCCCCTATTAGTCGGGTACGCGTAAGGGGCAGAATTCTCGGATCCCCTCGACACCGCTGGCCACGAGGACTAACGTTCCGATGGTGATTACGCTGTCGCGGCAGACCACTAAATCACGTCGGGGAGTTCGTCCCACGACGTTGGTGGTGTGGTGCTATGTCGCCCTCATAACCGTTGGCACGGTTTTGTTAATGCTGCCGATTTCGGCAGCCAATAGCCACCCCACGGGGCAGTGTGCCCCGAGCCCTGGGGATATGTGCCTGCCCACGGCGCTGTCTGATGCGCTGTTCACAGCCACCTCGGCAACGAGCCTGACCGGATTGATCACCGTAGATACGGCTACCCATTGGTCAACCTTCGGCAAAGTCGTCATCATGTTGTTGATTCAGCTGGGTGGCCTCGGGTTCATGACCTTGGCTTCTCTTTTTGGCCTCTTCGTAGCAGGAAGGCTCGGCCTGAACCGCCGTGCCGGTGCGCGCGTTGAGGGCCGCGGTATGGACATGGGCGAGATCTCGTGGGTTGTCCGTGCTGCCGTTAGCTTCACGCTGTTGGTGGAGTTTGTTGTGGCAGTGGCACTTATGCTGCGGTTCCACCTAGGTTATGGGTACGGCTGGGGGAGAGCTGCGTGGGAGGGCTTGTTCCATGCCATCTCAAGCTTCAACAATGCCGGTTTTGCTCTGTATACGGACAACGTCATTGGGTTCCGCAGTGATGCCTGGATACTTTTGCCGTTGGCCTTCTCTCTTATCGTTGGTGGTCTGGGTTTTTCTGTTCTGCTCGAGGCTTGGCGACACCTGAAAGCGTGGCTTAGTGTCCGCACGCGAGGGCAGTTGCCTAAACGCTGGTCTCTGACTACTCGCTTCACTATCAAAGGCACCATCCTGCTGATTGCTTTGGGCACAATCATGGTGGCATTTGGTGAGTGGTCCAATGCCATGTCTGGATTCACTACAGGGGAGAAGATACTCAACTCATTCTTCGCTAGTGTGAGCCCGCGTACCGCGGGGTTCAACGCGCTCGATTACGCGGACTTCCACCCATCGACACTGCTGGGCACTGACTTCCTCATGTTCATTGGCGGCGGCACCGGTGGTACTGCAGGTGGCGTGAAAATCACGACGTCGGCAGTCATTCTCGCCGCCGTTCTCGCGGAGATTCGCGGTGACACCTCCGTGTCCGTGGCTCGGCGGCGCCTCAATCCAAAGGTGCTGCGTCAGGCCCTCGTCGTTCTTGCATTCGGTATTGGCCAGGTTTTTCTGGCAGTGATCGCCGTCAGTTTCCTAGCGCCACAGTTTTCTACTGATCAAATCCTTTTTGAAGTAGTCAGTGCCTTCGCCACGGTAGGCCTATCCACAGGCATAACCGCTAATCTGCCGGTGGCAGCACAGGCAATCTTCATCGTGCTGATGTTCGCCGGACGTGTTGGTCCAATCGCCTTGGCGACGGCCTTGGCCGCCCGCCCACGCCAGCGCATCTACGAATATCCAGAAGAAAGGCCCTTCATTGGCTAACTCGAAATTCAATCCGTTTGCTGGTTTTGCAGAGCATTTCGCCGACCAAGTCAGCTCTTCTCCTGTTGTAATCCTTGGCATGGGGCGTTTCGGACAGGCGCTCGGCGAGGAGCTGGTCGCTGGCGGTATCGAGGTTCTCTGCGTAGACCATCGCGAAAAGGTGGTTCAGGAGCTGTCCTCGACCTTCGACCACGTGGTCACCGCCGACACCACCATGCCGGAAGTACTGAAGCAGCTCGGCGTCGATGAAGCCGAACGTGTGGTCATTGCCATCGGCAGTGATATCGAGGCGTCGTTGCTGACCGCGTCCGCACTGGTGGACATGGATGTGCCGCTGATTTGGGCAAAGGCCGATAACCAGGCTCACGCCAAGATTCTGGGCCAGATCGGTGTGCACCATGTCATTCGCCCGGAGGCCGACACCGGCCGTCGTATTGCGCACCTAATCGGCGGCAAGGTCCAGGACTTCCTGGAGTTCGATCGCGACTACGCAGTCGGTAAGGTCGCCCCACCAATCCATTGCCTGGATAAGACGGTGGCGGAGATTAACCAGAGCGCACCGATTACGGTTGTCGCCGTGCAAAAGCGCGGTCAGCGCTTCCGCCCTGCGCTTGCCGACGACCGCATTACCGCAGGTGACCTGTTGATTGTCTCGGGCGCCATTCGGCAGTTGGAGACGTTCGCCGGAGAGTAGGCGTTGATTGCTACTTGTCGCCGTGGCTGTCGATTCCTTCGACTCCCGTGACCGTTGTCAGTAGGAAGACGGAATCCGCTAGAGCCTTCACTCCGTGCTTGACGTGGGTGAGCACTTTGAGATTGCCCTCGGAAATCGTGGTTTTATCGGCACCGGTGATTTCAACTTCGCCAACAAGCACAAGCATCGAGGCTGCGGGCGGCGAGTTATGGGCGGAAAGCTCAGTTCCTTCAGTCAGTGCGATGAGAGTCTGGCGTAGCGGGCCGTCGTGGACAACAATTTCCGCAGCGCGGCCATTACTGTTGCTTTTGGCCTGAGCGAGAAGTTCGTCCTTGTGGGAAAGAATCCTCATGGTCCTAGCTCCTTGGTGAAACCACAGCGCGCAGAGCACGCGCTGTCTCTTCCGGATTCGCTGCCTCGGTCAGTGCGCGAACCACCACAATGCGCTCCGCGCCAGCGGCGATAACTTCGCCGGCGGTCTCGGCGTTGATACCGCCGATTGCCCACCATGGCTTTACCGGGTCACTTGCGCCGCGGTCGTGCGGGCGCACAATATCGGCCACGGAATCCTGGTGGGACTCCGCTGAACCCTGTGCACGCACCCTCCGCACGAGTGCCGCAGCTTCACGGACCATCTCGACTCCGACGGGTTGACGGTCGGGCTTCGTCGGGGTGGCATACACCGGGCCGATTACCGCGTAATCGATGCCATCGTCGGCAAGCGAGGCGGCGAACATGTCCAGATTTCGGTTGGAGCGGCCGATGAGAACCTCGGGGCCAACGATCTGGCGGGCCTGCTCGGTGCTGAGGTCTTCCTGGCCCACATGCAGGATGTCTGCGCCGGTCAGTGCGGCAATGTCGGCGCGGTCATTGACGGCGAAGAGCTTGCCGTGTTCAGCGGCGACCTCGGCGAGGGTCTCCACGGCGGCGATCTCGTCGCGGGTGTCGACTTTCTTGTCGCGCAGCTGGATGATGTCGGTGCCGCCTTCGTAACAGGCGTGCAGGAACTCGCGCAGATCACCACGGGATGCGCGCGAGTCGGTGCAGAGGTACAGGCGGGCGTCGGCAAGCAGGGCGCGTCGTGTTGTGCGAGTGGCGGCTGATGAGGCGTTCATGTCCCCATGTTAGGCGAGGTTGGGGATGCGGTGTCGTGGCGGTGAGTCCGAAGTCATATGATGGGGGAGTACCACGTTCCGCGGGAGCCGTACTCGGTATCGATGAGATGCCGCTGGCTGAGAGGGCGAGTAACGCCGACCGCTTTTACCTGATGCGGGTTATGCCGCCGGAGGGAGGAATGGCAGTGAATGCTGCCGCTATGGGTGCCGCCTCGACAAGTGAGGGCGGCACAGGGAATACGTCGTCAAGCGTTGTTATCGCAGGCGCGGGCATTATCGGCTTGGCGACGGCATGGAGACTACTCCGCCAGGGATTCGATGTGACCGTCCTCGATGCCGAGCCCGTTTCCGGCGCAACCTTCGCCGCGGCTGGCATGCTGGCGCCGGTTGCCGAAGTCGTGTGGGATCAGCCGACGCTGTATCCGCTGATGGTGGAATCGGGCAAGCTCTACCGCGACTTTGCCCAGGCCATCGCCGAGGAATCGGGCCACGATGTTGGCTATATCGAGAATTCCACGTTTGTTTGTGCGGGCGATGCCGCTGACCGGCAGACACTCAGCGAGCTCGTTGAGCTGCAGCATGACATGGGCATGGAGATCAACCGCATCACCGCCACCGAGGCGCGCCGGGCAGAACCGGCACTGGGGCCGGGCTGTGTTGGTGCGGTGGATATTCCGGGAGATCACCAGGTCAATCCGCGTCTGCTCGCCGAAGCGTTGCTGACCATTCTGGGAGACCGCGTCATCCGCACCCGCGCGGAAGAGGTTATTTACGCTTCCGATGCCGACCCCCGCCAAGCCATTGGGCTGCGCGGCACGGACGGAAATGACTACCTCGCCGATGAGGTCGTTCTGGCTGCGGGGCTGAACACCGCCGATATGGCCGGTCTGCCGGAGAATCTGAATCTGCCGCTGCGCCCGGTCTATGGAGATGTGCTGCGTCTGCGTGTACCGGAGCGCCTGCAGCCACTGGTCACTCGCACTATTCGCGGTGTGGTTCAGGGGCGTCCGGTTTATATCGTCCCGCGTGCCGACGGCACCGTCGTGCTCGGCGCAACCTCGCGTGAAGATGACCTGACCGGCGTCTCCGCCGAAGGAGTCCACCAGCTACTCCGCGACGCATACCGCCTGGTGCCCGGCATTCTCGACTGCGAAATCTACGAGATGACCGCCCGCGCCCGGCCTGGTTCCCCAGACGATGTCCCCATGATTGGTCGCGTGGCTCCAGGACTGACCGTGTCCACCGGCTACTTCCGTCACGGCATTCTGCTTACGGCCATCGGCTCCAAGCTCACGGCCGATGTCGTCGCAGGTCGGGAAACTGACAACGACCCGGCGCTTCTTTCCGCCGTCAATCCATTCCGCTTCAGCGATTAGAGGAGGCTCGCTTATGTCCACCACAACACTCAATGGCGAAGGCTACACACCGGCTGCGGGGGAGATGGTCGCAGATCTCGTCGCAAAGCACACGGGGCACGCGCTTAACGACGACGGCACTGCCGCGGACGGCACCCGCCTGGGAATCGCGGTAGCCGTGGATGGTGCGGTAATCCCGCGAGCCAAGTGGGCGAGCACGCCCGTGACAGGTGCAATCGACATCGTGACAGCAGTTCAGGGAGGCTAGAGATGACCGCGAATTCCGCACAAGCAAACATGTCCGCGCAGGAAAATGAAACTGGGGCGGCGAGCGGACTTACACGCGAACCGCTGCGCATTGGCGGGCTGGAGTTGAACTCCCGTCTGATTATGGGAACTGGCGGTGCGACCAGCATGGATACGCTGGAGCGCGCGCTGGTGGCTTCGGGCACCGAGCTGACTACGGTGGCGATGCGCCGCTTTACGCCCGGCACGAAGCAGAACGTTTTTGAGATTCTGCAGCGCAACAATATTGCGGCGCTGCCGAATACTGCGGGGTGCTATACCGCTCGTGACGCGGTGCTGACTGCGCAGTTGGCCCGCGAGGCGCTGGAGACCAATCTGCTAAAGCTCGAGGTCATCGCCGACGAGGACACGCTGCTGCCGGACCCGGTCGAGCTGGTTGCGGCAGCGGAGCAGTTGGTAGCTGACGACTTCGTCGTTTTCGCCTACACCAACGACGATCCGGCGCTGGCCAAGCGGCTGGAAGATCTGGGCTGTGCAGCTGTCATGCCGGCGGGCTCGCCGATTGGCACTGGTCTGGGCATTCTTAACCCACACAACATCGAGCTGATTGTGGACCGCGCGAATGTGCCCATCATCCTGGATGCGGGCATCGGTACCGCGTCTGAGGCAGCTCAGGCGATGGAGCTTGGCTGCGATGCAGTGCTGTTGGCATCCGCAGTGACCCGTGCACATGATCCGGTGGGCATGGCCACGGCGATGCGCTTCGGCGTTGAGGCAGGACTGACTGCTCGCGAGTCCGGCCGCATTCCACGGCGTCGACTGGCCCAGGCGAGCTCGTCGTTTGAGGGCATCATCACTGAGCGCGTCAGCGGCGCACGCGAGCAGGATTCTCTGTAATGGCTGAGCAGGGGGTCAATCTTTCGGACCGCGACCTGCGCCGGTACGCCCGGCACCTAACACTTCCGGGCTTTGGTGCCGAGGGGCAGCGAACTTTGCGAGCCTCCCGCGTCCTCGTCATCGGAGCTGGTGGCTTGGGATCGCCTGCGCTGTTGTACCTGGCCGGGGCAGGGGTCGGGCACATCACCATCATTGACGATGACGTGGTCGACGAGTCCAATCTTCAGCGCCAGGTCATTCACCGTGAGTCCGATATTGGTCGCCCGAAGGCCGAATCTGCCGCGGATGCCGTGCGGCGCCTTGACTCCGAGGCATCGGTGACCGCAATCGTCGGCAGGTTAAGCGTCGACAATGCTGAGGAGCTCTTCGCCACTCACGATGTAGTGCTCGACGGCGCGGACAACTTCGCCACGCGCTACCTGTCCTCCGATGCCGCGGAGCTGACCGGAACGCCGCTGGTCTGGGCCACGATTCTGCAGTTCGCAGGGCAACTGTCCGTCTTCTGGCCTGGCCACGGCCCCATGCTTCGCGATCTTTACCCCGACATCCCCGATCCCGGCTCCGTGCCGTCGTGCGCCGCAGGCGGTGTCCTCGGCGCAATGGTCGGACAGATCGGCTCCATGATGGTCGTCGAAGCTATCAAGGTGCTCACTGGTGTCGGCAAGGTCGCCGTCGGCAAACTCGTGCTTATCGACGCCCTGGAGGCAACCACCCGCCCACTGTCCTTTGCAGCCGACCCGGAGCGCGAACCCGTTTCCGACTTGACCGAAATTGCGCAGGTGTGCGCAGCTTCGTGGACCGAGGATGAGGAGGCCCCGGCGCAGAGCATGCGCAGCATTGGCCCCAACACGGCGCACGAGCTTCTTGCCGAGGGTGTGCCTCTCATCGATGTACGCGAGCCTGAAGAACACGCGGAGGCTGCCATTGCCGGATCTGTGCTTGTGCCACTCGGCAACATTCGCAGCCGTGGGTGGGCTGCGATTCGCGAAGCGTGGGCTGAGCGGAACCTCCAGTCGAACTACCCACGAGTTCTGATTCACTGCCACTCGGGTGCCCGCTCGCAACAGGCAATTGAGCTGTTGGCCAGCGAGATTGAGGCTGATGGCGCCATACCGGAGCTCATCAATCTGGACGGGGGCATTGTGGCCTGGCAGGCTGCGGGGCAGGAGACCGTCGTAAAGCGTGGCGGAACGCACTAATTAGTGGCTACCGCCACGCGCTGTTGAACAGTGTGCCTACGCCTGCGGCTTCAGCGTTGTCGACCACAACTCGGTGCCACGAGTGGTGAGCAGACGGACGGTCATCTCGCGTGAGTCGCCGTCGATATCGACTTCGCCGAAGTGCTGGAAGTCCTGTGTGGGGTCGGCGTTGGCATTGTCTTTACCCGGTGCGTGGACGTACTCCACCTTCGGCCCGAAGGTCGAATCCATTTCGTTGGGGCCGAATGCGCCCGCGTGGAGAGGACCGGAGACGAATTCCCAGAAGGGTGCGAAGTCGGTGAACTGTGCGCGCTCTGGGCTGTAGTGGTGAGCCGCGGTGTAGTGCACATCGGCGGTGAGCCAGACGACATTTGAAACATCTTTAATGGCGCTGAGCAGGCGGGCGATTTCACGTTCACGTCCTGCAGGTGCACCGGCGGCACCATTGGATACGCTTTCTTGGTCACCATCGTCGCCGTCGGGGACGATGATTCCAAGCGGTAGGTCATTAGCAACAATCTTCCACGTCGCGCGGGAGTCCTTGAGGGAGTCGATTAACCAGTTGGTCTGCTTTTCGCCAAGGATTGGTTCTTCGGTTGTCGAGCGCGGATTATTGGAAGTGTTTTCTCCCTTGTAACTGCGCATATCCAGAATGAATATGTCTAGCAACGGGCCGTAGGAAACCTTGCGGTAGACGCGCCCATCTACAGCCATTTGTTGATCAATTGGCTGCCACTCATGGAAGGCCTGGTAGGCACGCTTGGCCAGGGTGTTGACATCGCGCTCGGTATAGCGATCGTCGTCTAGGACTTCGTTGGGGTACCAGTTGTTGACTGTTTCGTGGTCATCCCACTGGACTAGCTGCGGAACCTGCGCATTGAAGGCCAAGTAGTTCTTGTCCATGAGGTTGTAGGAGTACTGGCCACGATACTCTTCGAGGGTTTCAGCAACCTTGGATTTGGCCGGAGTGACATGGTTGCGCCACACAGTGCCGTCGGAAAGCGTGACGGATTCATCCAGCGGACCGTCGGCATAGCAGGTATCGCCTGAGTGAATGAATAGGTCTGGATTGCGCTCCATCATGGTGGAAAAGCCGGTGTATCCACCGATTTCGTCGTTAATTCCCCAACCCTGACCTGCGACATCGCCGGACCAGTGCAGGCGGATGTTGGATGCGCGGTTGGGGGCAGTACGGAAGGTGCCGATAACGGGATCAGAGCAGATTCCAGTATCTGCCTCTTCGAGCGTGACGCGGTAAAAGATTTCCTGTCCTGGCTCGAGACCGACGACACGTAAACGTCCGGTGCCGTCAGTATCTGGAGTTAACAGAGAGTTGCTGCGGAATACCTTGGCATTCTGGAAGCTCTCAGTTGCAGCAGTTTCAACCACCATATGGGCGGGGCGGTCTGAGCGAGCCCAAATCAATGCGCCGTCGCCGCGGATATCGCCACTTGCAACGCCGTGGGTGAGCTGTGGCCGAGAACGCAGTAACCCTGGGGAGGCCAGTGACGGCGAACCCGGTGTAGCTGAAGCCGCAGCTCTAGAGGCATGAGCGAGCGTGACTGAAGTGGCAAGTGCGGTGGATGCGCCTAAACGTAGAGCGCTGCGACGGGAAAGCTGCATGGAGTCGAACGATAGGTTTTCCACTTTGACGTTCAGTTAAACCAGCGTGAACTCGAAGGAAAAAGTCGCAATTACAGCACAAAGGCTTAGTTATTGAGAATGACTGGGCTTCCTTTTGTAACGTAGATAACCGACTTGGGAGGAATGTGTCTTCCGAGCTGTCTTTTCTGAGACAGACAATCTAGAAGTGAAAGGCGCTGACCCCGATAATGGGATCTACACAAACGCCACAAGTAAAAACGCAAGAAAAGAAGTCGGGCGGTTTTCTTAAGAACCTGCCGACCGACCCGTTGATCTTCACGACGGCGATGGGTTTCATTGTCCTCTTTGTGGCAGTGACCATAGCGCTGGGGGATACCGCTCGGGATGCCTACTCGGCCGCTTCCGATTGGGTTACGTCTAACATGGGCTGGCTGTTCATCGGTGGTGTCTCGGCAAGCTTTATCTTCCTCATCGGCTTGTTTGTGTCCCGCTACGGACGCATCCAGCTTGGCGATGATGACGAAGAGCCCGAATACACCATCGCCGAATGGTTCGGCATGCTCTTCGCCGGTGGTACTGGCTCCATGCTGATGTTCTGGGGCGTGGCTGAACCGCTCAACCATGCCTACAACCCGCCGTTCGGTCAAGAGCCGATGAGCCGCGAAGCTCAGAACACTGCGATGGCATTTACCATCTACCATCTGGGTATTCACATGTGGGTCATCATGGCGCTGCCGGGGCTCGCGCTGGGGTACTTCATTTACAAGCGTCACCTGCCGCCGCGCGTCTCCTCCATCTTCGCGCCGCTGCTCGGTACCCGCATCTACTCATGGCCGGGCAAGCTTATCGACGCCGTCGCCATCATCGGTACCGTCGTCGGTATCGCGGTATCGGTGGGCATGGGTGCGCTGCAGATTAACTCCGGTGCTGCTCGTGTAATCGGTACCCCGGAAAACTCGATGGTGCAGCTCATTCTGATTGCCATCATTATTGTGATTGCCTCGATTTCCGTGGCCCGCGGTCTGGACAAAGGTATTAAGGTGTTGTCCAATGCGAACATTTGGGCCGCTATGGCATTGATGGTCTTCGTGCTGCTCATGGGCCCGACATTGACGCTGCTGCGCCAGACCGTCGATACGACAGGTGTCTACTTGGATGCGCTGCCTCGCATCATGTTCTGGACTGACTCCTACGACGTCAACCCGAATTGGAAACAGGGCGCCTGGACGGTCTTCTACTGGGCCTGGACAATCTGCTGGTCGCCATTTGTGGGCATGTTCGTCGCCCGTATTTCCCGCGGCCGTACAGTCCGTCAGTTCATTGCCGGTGTGATTGCACTGCCGACAATCGTGTCAATCATGTGGTTCTCTATCTTCGGCCGCGCTGGCTTCGAACTGGAAAATGAGCAGCCGGGCATTCTGACGGAACCAGTCGTCGAAGGAGGGGATCCCTCGCCGGCTCTATTTATCCTGCTGGAGCAGTACCCACTGGCAACCCTTGTCAGTGTGTTTGCGCTCTTTGTGATCATGATCTTCTTCGTCACCTCCATTGACTCCGCTTCGATGGTGATGGACATGATGTCCACCGGTGAGGAAAACAAGGCTCCGACCCTCTACCGAGTGCTGTGGGGCGTCATGATCGGTGCTGTGGCAGCTTCTCTGCTGCTGATCTCTGGTGAAACCGCACTGGAAGCGCTGCAATCTGCGGTAATCGTCATCGGTGTACCGTTCTTCTTCCTCCACTTTGTGATGATGTACTCCTTGGTCAAAGGCATGAGTGATGACCACATGGCAGTGCGCAAGCCGGTTACCCGCCAGTGGGAGAAGACCGATACTCCAGAGAAGTTGGAGAAGCACGAAGCCGCACCCGCGCCGGGCTACGACGAAGAGGGCAATGAGCTGCCGCGCTTTGAGTACACCCACGATGAAGAGGGACGTCTGGTTATTCAGTCCGATGTGGTCGTTGAAGGTGAGTTTGAGTCTGGCGAGAAGTCGGAATCAGAGGAATCGGATACCAAGTCTGAGTCGTAGGAGAGCATGGTCGCAGTAGTGCCCGGCACTTGTGGCCACGCTATTCACCTATCGTTGCGCTGTAGCGTGGCCATAAGTGAGTAGTGCATCGATAAGAGCGAAGGCAAAGGCTGTAGCCAAACAAAAACGCCGCCCACGGAAACCAAAAGTAGTTTCGGTGGGCGGCGTTTTGTATTCGTTGTGCCAGTTTGCCAAGCGTTGCTTTCGCCGAAATTTCAGGGGTGTATGGGGGTGTCACCAGGATTTATGGCATTAATTTTGCATGCTAAACTGTGGGTGCACCCTTTTTTTACGGTTTGCGGTTAAGTGTCACCGAGCTTTCTGGGTGGTGAACATCCAAGTGTTGATCCTCAAAGTCTCGCTAACAGACTCGGTGAGGTGCCAGCGGGCCCGTACCAGGTGGGTAAGGATAGGAAAATTGGATAAGGACGCAAAATGCGTATGAAATTACCGGAAGCGTTAAAGAAGCGCTCCGTACGCGCTCCTTTGGCTGTGCTAACAGTCGCAGCCGTAGTTGGTAGCGCGATCGGAGTTGCTCCGAATTTTGTCTCTTCACAGCCGGAGGCGGTAGCTGCAGAACTCTCCGGCGGTATCCGCGACAAGTCCGGCGCGGTGGAGAAGGACGCCCAGAAGGCCTCCGACCTCCCGGCCGGTTCGTGTGTTGTCTCGGAGAACGCTCCGCAGGGCAGCCAGGCTGGTTTCAGCTGGAACACCTTGGAACCTGCGGCTGACAGCCCTTCGAAAACACTGTGGGGTTTGAGCGTCTCCTTCGATAACTCGAAGGACCGCACGTTCGCTGATTGGAGCTTTACCAATTCAGGGTTGTTGTCGGTGGTTCTCGATGCGAGACAGGTCCCCTCTATGGGGGCCGGTCAGACCTTTCTTCCGGGCGAGGTAGTCACCCACAAGGCCGACGAAATCCTCGATATTACTGCTTCTGGGCGACAGCGAAACCTGAACCTAAACGCGGAACTGACCGACGCGAAAGTCAAGCAGTTCGCTGAGGCCACTGCCGCTAACCCGGTGCGTTATGCCTGGCAGAGCAACTACAAGCAAGCGCGCACTTCCGCTCCGTTTGCCACTCAGGGAGACTCCGCAACCTTTGCGGCTGTCGTAAATCCGTGGCCGAGCGAGAACATCGAATGTAACCCGATCACGGTCTCGTGGGAGAGCTTCGAAAAGCACGTTATCGTCCCCGGTGAGGAAACCAAGGTCGGTAAGATTAACGTTCCTGCTGTGACGGGCGGCGGCACGGATGATTCGATGTCCCGCATGGTCGTGGAGGCCTACGACGGCAACGGCAAGTTCATCGGTACCACCGACCCAGCGGCCTCCGGTGGCACCAAGAACCTGCGTATCGACGAAGCGACCGGCGAGATTTTCTTCACCTGGCCTGAGTACCGCGGTACCGACCTGGCAACTGATAAGAACGTGAACTTCTCCGTTCTGGCAAAGCCGCGTAGCGTGGACCAGCTCCAGGCTGCAGCTAAGAGCCACAATGAGTTTATCGAGCATGACGGAGCCTTCGACAGCTCCAACTCGCTGACGCGCTACAACAAGGCAAACGTCATCGACTCCAAGGCGTTCTCCCTGGACGACACCGAGTTCCACTCCCCGAAGTACGACAAGGAGGACGCGTCGATCATCTCGGGCGTGGATAGCGCTACCGGCCCGTTGGCAACCGAGCCGCAGAAAGTCGTCTTCAAGCAGGTACCAGATAAGATCAAGGATCTGGTGAAGAAGAAGGGTGACGGCGGCTTCGAGGCCAAGGTCGAGCTGGACGAGAAGTACGTCTACGAGGGTTGGACCGTCGAGATGGACGAGGACTATAACGTCACCGTCACCGCTCCGGAGAACCCGAAGCCGGGCACCTTCGCACGCCCGAAGGTCACCGTCGAGTACTCGAATGGCTCCACCGATGAACTTGAGCTGCTCGTCGTGGTCGACCCGAACAATACCCAGGTCACTGACCTGGTGCGCCCGGGCCTTGCCAAGGGCAAGGTGAATGAAGACATCACCTCTCAGATCACCACCAAGTCCATCATGAAGGGCCATAAGCCGGTTCCCCCGGCCAAGTTTGAGATTGACCCGTCCACTGTCCCGGAAGGGTGGACCGTCAAGGTCGACGAAACAGGTAAGGTCACCGCGAAGGCGGACGACTCTGTCGCGCCGGGAACCGTCATCACTCCGAAGGTGAAGGCGACCTATCCGGACCAGACCACCGATGAGATCGAGGTCCAGTTCCAGGCGATCGTGGACATCAAGATCCCGACTTACGACACTGTAACTGGTCAGCCAAATGCGAACGTCAGCCTCACTCCGGAACTCCCCGAGCGCGGGCTGAGCGGCAACACGACCGATGAGGCCCCGTCGCGCTACACCTTTGAGGACGGCACTAACCAGACCACCCTCACCAGCAAGGATGGCAAGACGTGGACTGTCTACGTTGATGAGAAGACTGGTGAGATTAAGACCACCATTCCGAGGGACGCGCACGAAGGAGACATTCTTAATGTCCCAGTCCTCGCGCACTACAGTGATGAGGGCAAGCAGAAGCCGCAGACGGTTGTAGGCACCATTGTCGTTATTAAGGGTGACCTGCAGGCAAACTACGATGTCCAGACCACTGGACCGGGTCAGTCCGTCGAACATCATGTCGACGGTCCGCCGGAGGGCTCTACTTTCTCCTTCGGACAGAAAGACGGCAAGCCGGTCCTCACTCAGAATGTTGACGGCTGGGAGTACAAGGTTGACCCGAACACCGGTGTCGTTACCTCGACTCCGCCGGCCGATGCGAAGCCGGGCGACAAGAATACCGTCACCGTGACGGTTAATGCCCCAGGCGGTCGTGCTACTCAGACGCCGGTTACTACCGTCGTGAAGCTGACTAATGCCTGGGAAGCAGATCCGTCTTACCCAACAGAGACGGTGTACCCGGGGGATACCGCAAAGCTGCCGTTAAACCTCGACAAGCCGGATAACGTAAACGTCGCCAAGGACAACCCATACGAGCTGGGCGAAGTTCCGGCTGGTTGGACTGTCAGTATTGACGACAATGGCGAGATCGCCGCAACCGCCCCTGCGGATGCGAAGCCGGGTGACCAGGTCAAGATTCCGGTCACCGTGACCTACGAGGACGGCTCTACGGATACCGCTTACGCTGTGGTTAACGTTGTCGACGTTCCGACGCGTGAGGTCCCGTTCAAGGTCGAGTACAAGTACGACGACACCATTCCTGCCGGCGAGTACAAGGTTGAAACCAAGGGCGTTCCTGGCAAGGAAAAGATGACCAAGGACGGCCAGTGGGAGCAGACCGAGGCACCGGTTAATGAGGTCGTCGTCATCGGAACCAAGGTTACTGAAAGCGAAAGCGCCGAGACTGTAACTTGGACGGTTCCGATTCCGTACCCGACCGAGGTTCGCGAGAACCCGGACCTGGCACCTGGTGAAATCAGGGTTGTCCAGGAAGGCGAGAACGGTGAGAAGACCTTTACTGCTAACTTCACCGCGAAGGGCGACAAGGCTGAGGTAACCGAGGAGAAGACCACGAAGGAACCTGTTACTCGCATTGTTGAGTATGGTCCCGGCGTGGAGCCATCGGAACTGGTGACCAAGACCGAGAAGCCGATTCCGTTTGAGACTGAAATTGTTTTCGACGACACCCTGGAAAAGGGTACTCAGGTCGTCGATCAGGAGGGTCAGCTCGGAACTGAGGTCGAAACTTCGACTCAGAAGATTGTGGACGGCAAGCCGTCCGGCGACCCTAAGGTGACCACTGAGCGCACCAAGGAGCCGGTCAAGCAGGTTATCCGTGTTGGCACGAAGACCGTGGGCACTCACACTACTGAGTACGAGGTAGACGTCCCGTTTGAGACTGAGATCATCTTCGACGAGAATCTGGAAGCCGGCACGCAGGAGACTGTCCAGGAAGGCAAGCTAGGCAAGGACAAGGTCACAACGACCCAGACCATCGAAAACTCGACGGTTGTGGATTCCAAGACCGAAACCGTGCGAGTGGCTGAGCCGGTCAAGAAGATCATCAAGGTCGGTACCAAGGGCAAGCCTGCATCCACGACCATCGAGTGGACTGAAAAGACTCCGTTCGAGGTCGAGGTTCGGGTCAACCCTGAGCTGAAGCCTGGTGAGACCAAGGTCGTCCAGGAAGGTAAGCAGGGCGAAATCAAGCACACCGTTAAGGTGAATGCTGACAACGGGGAAATCTCCACGGATGAGTCCTCTGAGAAAATCAGCGACCCGGTAAACCAGATCATCGAGGTTGGCCCGGCCAAGGGCCACGAGACCGCATTAACGGATAAGCACACGGAGAAGATTCCGTACGACACCCTCATTGAGTACGACCCGAACCTGGAAGTCGGCAGGGTTGTCGAGGAACAGGCCGGTGAGTTCGGTGAGAAGGAAATCACCAAGACCTGGAAGCTCGAGAACGGTGAGCCAGTAGGCGATCCGGAGATTTCGGAGACCGTTACTAAGGACAAGCAGGATCGAAAGATTCGCGTGGGCACTAAGTGCAAGTGCGAGCCGACGCCTCCTGTTGACCCGAGCGAGCCGACTGACCCGACTGAGCCGACTGAGCCGACGGACCCGAGTGAGCCGACTGAAAAGTGTGAGCCGGTGACCACGTCTGACTCGTGGATTGAAAAGACTCCGTTCGACACCTTGGTTCGCGTTAACCCGGATCTGGAGCCTGGCGAAACCAAGGTTGTTCAGGAGGGAACTCCAGGCGAGGTCAAGCACACTGTCACGATTACGGTTGACAGCGACGGCAATGTGGTCAAGGAGGATTCGTCTGAGACAATCAGCGATCCTGTCGACCGCATTGTCGAGGTCGGTCCTGCTGAGGGTGAGGCCCAGCTGACGGATAAGCACACTGCACCGATTCCGTTCGATACCATCATCGAGTACGACGAGACCCTCGAAGCCGGCAAGGTTATTGAGGATCAGCCTGGTGTCACTGGTGAGAAGGAGATCACCAACACCTGGAATCTCGAGGACGGTGAGTTTGTGGGCGAGCCGGAAACTTCTGAAGAGGTTCTCAAGGAGAAGCAGGATCGTGTGATTCGCGTGGGCACCAAGCTCGACTGCGAGCCGACTGAGCCGACGGACCCGAGCGAGCCGACGGACCCGAGCGAGCCGACTGACCCGACCAAGCCGACTGACCCGACCAAGCCGGGCAAGCCAGGTGACAAGCCAAGCAAGCCGGACAAGCCAAGCAAGCCAGGCAAGCCAGGCAAGCCAGGCAAGCCAGGTGATTCCGACAAGCCAGGCAAGCCAGGTGATTCCGACAAGCCGGGCAAGCCAGGTGACAAGCCAAGCAAGCCGGGTAAGGACGGAAGTTCCTCGAGCTCCAGCTCTAAGGGCGGTTCCTCTTCGGGCTCCAGCTCCAAGGGGGGAAGCAGCTCAGGTTCTAGCTCTTCGGGCTCCAGCTCCAAGGGGGGAAGCAGCTCAGGTTCTAGTTCCTCGGGCTCTAGCTCCAAGGGTGGTAGCACTTCGGGCTCCAGCTCCAAGGGCGGAAGCTCCTCCAGCGGTAGCCTCTCTGGTGGAAGCTCCTCCAGTGGAAGTACCTCGGGCCACAGCAGCTCGGGTGGCAGCACCTCGAGCTCCAGCTCCAAGGGCGGGTCTTCTCTGGCTGTCACCGGCGCTAAGGTCGCTGGCACGCTAGGAATCGCAGCAATGCTGTTGCTGGCTGGTGGTATTTTACTAGCGGTTCGTAAGCGCCACTCTCAGAATGAAAACTAGTGATACCAAGGCTTTCGAGTCGCATTGCTAGCTCCTAGAAAGGAGACGGCGGGAATATAGGAGAACTCCTGTATTCCCGCCATTTTTCATTCAATCCACCGGAATGGCACTCGCAAGTGGTAACTGGGTCTTGGTTTGCTTTCTAGGTGACACGAAACAGACCCCGATACTCCATATGTGCAGGCCAGATGAAGAACAACGACGCCCCCTCCAAAGGAACCATTAGATGGTGATGTAAAATCCCCAACTGCGGCAGCTCCACAACCCGGCGTTAAGTAGCAAAGCGGACAACCCGACAAACTACGGGCTGCAAATGTGAAACTGTATGAGTTTATGACACTTTCAAGCCATTTTTCGGGCCATTTTCGTCATAAACGCAGTCAGTAACTCGCATCGCCCCGCCGCCGCTGTCATAAACGCAGTCAGTAACTCGCATTGGGGTAAGCAGCAAAAGGTGCCCGGCACTTGTGGCCACGCTATTCACCTATCGTTGCGCTGTAGCGTGGCCATCAGTGAGTAGCTCATCGATAGGAGCGAAGGCAAAGGCCGTAGCCAAACAAAAACGCCGCCCGGCGGAAACCATAAGCAGTTTCCGTGGGCGGCGTCGCTGTGTTCGTCGTAAAGCAAGTGTGGCGTTAAGCCGTGATTAGCTTTACTCGTAGGTGCCTCGGAGGTCCTTGTAGTCCTCATCGTGCCAATCCACGTTGGCCTGGTCCTTGGTGGTGACACCGACATCAGGCTGATGCGGGACCTTCGCAATGATGTTGCGGCGGGCGCGGCCGGCGCGGAGCTGGCTTTCGATGCGCTCAGCAAGGTTGGCAAGGCCGAAGTTGATGGCGATGAGAATGATTGCCACGACGACCAGCGATGGAATCATGGCGCCGTAGTACTCGCCAAGCTGGCGGCCGGAGCGGACAACTTCGACGTAACCAATCATGTAGCCCAGTGCGGAGTCCTTCAGCGCAATGACCATCTGCGAGATAATCGCCGGCAACATGGCGGCGACTGCCTGCGGCAGCAAAATGGTGACCATCGTCTGGCGGTGGGAGAGACCCAGCGCAATCGCGGCCTCACGCTGGCCCTTCGGCAGCGATTCGATGCCGGAGCGCAGCGTCTCGCCAATGACGGATCCGTTGTACATGGTCAGGCCAAACACAACGGCGGCAAAGCCGAGGTAGTTCGACGGAAACAGCTGCCAAAGCGCGAACACCGAGTAGGCGAACAGCATGAGCACCAGCACCGGAATGGCGCGGAAAAACTCGACAATCACCGAGCACCCCCAGCGCACCGGTGCGACCGGGCTCAGCCTGCCGACGCCCAGGAGAGCGCCAATAACCAGTGCCAACACAATAGAGACCACAGCCGCGATAATGGTGCTGACCAAGCCGGGCAGAATGTACGTGGTCCAGGTTGTGGAGTCGAGGAAGAACGACCACTTATTCGCCTCGAACTGGCCCTTGTCGGCCAGTTTCATTCCGACCCAGGCGAGGATCGCAACGGTGATTGCAGCCACGATCCAGGTGAGGGTTCGGTTGAAGCGCTGAGCCTTGGGGCCCGGCGCGTCGTAAAGAACTGTTGCGCGAGTAGCCATTAGCGCTTCACCGCCCATCGCTTGCCAGCCCAGCCGAAGAACAGGCCGGTCGGCAGAGTCAGAATAATAAAGCCGACAGCGATGATGCCGAAGATAATCAGGATATCGCTGGCGTAGTTTTCGGTCATGGTCTTCATCAGCAGCGACGCTTCAGCCACACCGATTACCGAGGCAATCGTGGTGTTCTTGGTCAGCGCGATCAGGGTGTTGCCGAGCGGCACGATAGCGCCACGGAACGCCTGCGGGAAGATGATGTAGCGGAAGCTCTGGCCGAAGCTAAGCCCCAGGGAGCGGGCGGCTTCGGCCTGACCGAACGGCACAGTATTAATACCGGCGCGCAGGGACTCCGCAACGAAGCACGAGGTGTAGGCAACAAACGCCAGCACCGCCAGGCGGAAGTTCTGCTTGACAATGAAGGAGTCATTCTCCGCAGCCAGCAGCAGACCCAAGTTGTAGTAGAGACCCATCGAAGCCAACAGCACAATCAACGTCAGCGGGGTATTGCGGACGATGTTGATGTACCAGGTCGACAGGGTGCGCAGGATTCCCACGGGGCTCACGCGCATAGCGGTGAGAAGCGTGCCAAAAATCAGGGAACCAATCGCCGAGGCAATCGTCAGTTTGATGGTTACCCAGAAAGCCGGAAGCAGTTCCGGCCCCATTTCACTCCATAGTTCTGGATTCATTGTTTGCTCGCACCCCTTCCTACTTCTTCTCTACGAACGACAAATCGCCGATTGCCGGCTTGTCATCGAGCTCGAACTTGTCGCCCAAATGCTTCTTGACAATCTTCTGAAGTTCACCAGTGTCGTACAGCGACTCCAGCGCCTCATTGATGGCCTCACGGCTAGCATCATCGCCCTTGGGTAGACCGATGCCGTAGTACTCGTTGGTCCAGTAGGAGCCATCGGGGTTACGCAGCTCGACCACGCGGAAGTCATCGCCGAAGCGTTCCTTGTAGCGCTGAGCGAAGCCCGCGAGAATAGTCGCATCGGTGGTCAGGGCATCGACGACGCCCTGCTTCACACCTTCGGCGCATGCGGCGTAGGTATCGAACTCCTGCAGCTGCACCTCCGGCAGAGCGTCCTTGACCTTCTGCGCTGGGGTGGAACCGGAAACAGAACACAGGCGAGTGCCCGGGGCGACGTCGTCAAGCCCCTGGATGCCCTCGGAACCGCGCACCAACAGTGCCTGGTGCGTGACCAGGTACGGGCCGGCGAAGTCGACGGCAGCCAGGCGGCCAGCGTTGATGGAGTAGGTGGCGGCGATCATATTGACCTCGCCGTTGTTAATTAGCGTCTCGCGCTGAGCGGACGGGGTCTCGCGCCACTCCATCTCGGGCACATCCCAACCGTTCTTGTTGGCGATGTACTCGATGACGTAGCGGGAGACATCAGTATCGACGCCCGCGAACTCGCGATCCGGGGTGCGCTCACCGAGACCCGGCTGGTCATACTTCGTACCCAGCGTCACGTGTCCGGCCTCGATATCGGCCAGCAGGTTTCGGGGTCCGCCGCTACCGCAGGCCGCGAGGCTCATTGTCGTGGCAACAGCTACAACAGCCGCCGCAACTCGCTTGCCGACGACACCTCGGCGGCCCTGGTTACGACTGCGTCCCTGGCCTCCTCGTAATAGTGAAAACTTCATGGTTACCAGCCTCGCCTAGTGCCCGACGATCTTGGCCAAGAAGTCCGTGGCGCGATCGCTCTGTGGGTTGGTGAAGAAGGTCTCCGGGTCGGTGTCTTCGACAATCGCACCGTCGGCCATGAACAGGATGCGGTCGGCTACGCGGCGGGCGAAGCTCATCTCGTGGGTGACGCAGACCATGGTCATGCCGCCCTTGGCCAGGTCGGTCATGACATCGAGGACCTCGTTAATCATTTCCGGGTCGAGCGCCGAGGTGGGCTCGTCGAAAAGCATGACCTTCGGGTCCATGGCCAGGGCGCGGGCGATGGCGACGCGCTGCTGCTGGCCGCCGGAGAGCTGTGCCGGGTACTTGTCGGCCTGTTCCGCAATGCCGACACGGGCGAGCAGCTTGTCCGCACGCTCGCGGGCCTCGGCTTTGGAGATCTTGCGGACCTTCAGCGGGGCCAGCGTGACGTTGTCCCGAATGGTCATGTGGCTGAAGAGGTTGAACTGCTGGAAGACCATGCCAACCTCAGCCCGCAGACGGGTGAGTTCCTTACCTTCTTCGGGAAGGAGCTTGCCGTTGATGCGAATTTCGCCGCTGTCAATGGTTTCCAGGCGGTTGATGGTTCGACACAGTGTGGACTTACCGGAGCCGGAGGGGCCGAGGATAACTACGACCTGACCAGCTGGGATTTCCAGGTTGATGTCGCGCAAAGCGTGGTAGTCGCCGTAGTACTTATTCACCCCGGCGATCGAAATCATGCTCTGTGGTGTGGATGATTCAGTCATGGGAGAAAGTATAGGTGATGCACCACACATAACAGTTATCGGTGTTCCTTGCCCGATATTCACCTGTAAAAAGTGACGGCACACCTATTAATAGTGACTACACACCAATTAGTTCTGAATATTTACGTGATGGCGCTGCGCAACAGGCTTGCGGCCATGTACGAACCAGTAGAAAACGGCCGCGAGAACCACCACAACCGCCAGGCCTGCGTACATCTTGTCAAAGCCAATCGTGGCAGCTACCGAGCCCAACACGATTGGGCCGAGGCCGATGCCTGCGTCGACAAGCAAGAGCAGCGTCGAGATACCCGTGCCCAACTTGTGCGCCGGCGCCAGGTGTACGGAGATGGTCTGGCACGCCGGCATCAGCGTGCCGTAGCCCAGGCCGCAGAGCGCGCCAGCGGCGATGACGTGCCAGTCAGCGGTTGCGAAAGCCAGAACAAGCAGTGAGACGGTGAAGCACACCAGGCCGATGGCAATTACCGGGTTGTCGCCGCGGCGATCCTGTAGGCGTCCCAGCGAGAAGCGTGCTGCCATCATCGCCACCGCATAGGCGATGAAGAAGAAGCTGGCGCCCCTAGCCAGGCCGCTCAGCTGAGAGTATCGGTTCAAAAACGTAATCACGCCCGCATACGCCAGGCCGATGAGCAGCATGAACAGGCCGATCGGCACCACTCTCGGCGTCATGATGTCATCGAAGGAAAATGTGCGCTTCGTCTCGCTTGCCGACGAATCCTCGGTGGCCTCGTCCTTGGTTGCCGCAGTGGCGGGCTCGTTGTGTTGTGGCAGAACGAGCGCCAGCACCAGTCCGACAATGGACAGGCCGAGGGCTGTGGCAAAGAGGACGCTGTATCCGACCGAACCAATAAGGGCCAGGCCGAGAGCTGGGCCAATCGCTGTAGCCAGGGTGGTGCCGAGCGAGATGTAGCCAGTTCCCTCGGCGCGGCGCGAAGCCGGAATAGCGGTCTGGGCGGCGGCCATCACGGCGGTGGAAGCGAAAGCGTAGGTCAGGCCGTGGATGATGCGGATTGCAATCAGGACCGGCAGGGATGCGGCCCATATGTAGGCGGCACAGGCTGCCACGATGACAGCAAGCGAGCCAAGCATGATTCGGCGACCACCGAAGGTGTCCACCAAGTAGCCGGAAAAGAGGCGAGCGATGGTGGCACCGACCACGAAAGAACTGGCGGCGAAGCCACCGGCGGCATCGGAGGCGGAGAAGCGCTGGACGGCGTAGAGCGCCATGACCGTGATTGAAAGGTAGAACACCAGGTACATGCTGAAGTTAATCAGCCAGCTGATGATGAACGCGGGGGAGAAGAGCTTGTCTTGCCCGTGCTGTTCGTCCTGCTCGTTCTGTTTGTGCCTGTTCTGTGTGGTCGTATGCGTTGTCATGCTGAAGATACGGTCTCTTTTCTCGTTTGAAAACGATCGTGGAATTAGTGCTTTGGCAAAACTGCTTTCCGGTATTTGTATCGTGCAAAAATGCAGTTAGGGCTCGAATTATAACAATCGGTTTGTATGATGCAAACGCGCTTTTTTGGCCTTAACCCCATCCGCGGCGCGCTAGAATAGGAGCTGTTCAGCAAACAGATACATCTCGCAGGCCCATTAAAGGGCCGACAAATAGGCGACAAGAGGATTGACTGCCATCGTGCGAAACGACGACCTAGCCGCGCTCGTTTACGAGAACATGCTGCTATCCCGGGTGAGCTCCAGCGGCTACCGACCACATCGCAAGGACATCCTGTTGGATCGCTCCGCCGCAGCACTACTGGCACGACTGGAAGCGCAGCCGGATATGACAGTCGCCGAGCTTTCCGATGCGCTGGGGCTGGACATTTCTACGGTGCACCGCCAGCTGGCCGCCGCCATGCGGCAGGGGTATATCGCGAAGAGACCCGCGCCGTCGTCAAGCGCGAAGGTGCATAGCGCGACCGACAAGGGGCTAGAGCTGCTGCACCGGGAAATCGAGGCGCGTAAGAAAACCGTCGATGACATTACGCATGACTGGGAGGACTCGGAGCTCGTGGAGTTCGTGCGATTGATGCGCAAATTCAACGAAGGCGTGGAAGAAATGCGTGGTCACCCATGGCCTAGATAACCGCGGATGCCGGGGTCATGGAATACTTGAGGGCGTGGCTGAGAAAAAGAAGATTGCAAACGTCCTTGCTAACCGATACGCCTCTGCGACTCTGGCGGAGTTGTGGAGCCCTGAGTACAAGATCATCCTCGAGCGCAAGCTCTGGATTGCAGTTTTGAAGGCCCAGGTCGCCCGCGGAATTGAGGTTCCGGAGGGCACTATCGAGGCGTATGAGAAGGTCATCGACCAAGTTGACCTCGACTCCATTGCCGCCCGTGAGCGTATTACTCGCCACGATGTGAAGGCTCGCATTGAAGAGTTCTGCGACCTGGCTGGCACCGAGCACATTCACAAGGGAATGACCTCACGAGACCTGACTGAAAACGTCGAGCAGCTGCAGGTTCTGCAGTCGCTGAAGGTCGTGCGTGACAAGGCCGTTGCCGTTGCCGCCCGCACTGCTGAGAAGGCCTCCGAGTACCAGTCGCTGGTCATGGCGGGTCGTTCCCACAACGTCGCCGCGCAGGCAACTACTTTGGGCAAGCGCTTCGCCTCCGCTGCGGACGAGATGCTGCTGGGTATCGAGCGCGTAGAAGACCTGATCTCCCGCTACCCGCTGCGCGGCATCAAGGGCCCGATGGGCACCGCCCAGGACATGCTGGATCTGCTTGACGGTGACGAGTCCGCGCTGGCCTCCCTGGAAAACGAAATCGCTGAAGGCCTCGGCTTCGACCGCGTCTTTGACTCCGTCGGTCAGGTTTACCCGCGCACCCTCGACTTCGACGCTCTGTCCGCGCTGGTCGAGCTCGGTGCAGGGCCGGCATCGCTGGCCACCACCATCCGCCTGATGGCCGGTAATGAGACCGTCACCGAGGGCTTCAAGGAAGGCCAGGTTGGCTCTTCCGCCATGCCGCACAAGATGAACGCCCGCTCCTGTGAGCGCGTCCACGGTTTCCAGGTCATTCTGCGTGGCTACATGACTATGCTCTCCGAATACGCCGGTACTCAGTGGAACGAAGGCGACGTTTCCTGCTCCGTGGTCCGCCGCGTTGCGCTGCCGGATGCCTTCTTCGCCATGGACGGCATGTTCGAAACCTTCCTCACCGTCCTGTCCGAGTTCGGTGCATTCCCGGCCATGATCGACCGTGAGCTGGAGCGCTACCTGCCGTTCCTCGCCTCCACCAAGATCCTCATGGCAGCTGTCCGCGCTGGTATGGGCCGCGAGGAAGCCCACGAGATTATCAAGGAGCACGCCGTCGCCACCGCATTGGATATGCGCGAAAAGGGCGCCGAGCAGAATCTCACTGAACGTCTCGCTGCAGATGAGCGTTTCCCGCTGGATGCCGCAGGGCTTGCCGACGCTCTGGCAGACCGTCACGCGTTCATCGGTGCCGCAGAATCGCAGGTTGACCGTGTAGTTGCACGTGTGCAGGCTGTCGTGGACAAGTACCCAGAGGCCGCGGCTTACAAGCCGGGCGAGATTCTGTAGCTCCACGTGCGTCACGCGCGAATCGCGAAACGTGAAACGCGAAACGCGCAAACGTAAGGACCTTTGAAAAACTCTGTCACGTTGGTGGCAGAGTTTTTCTTCGTTTGTTGGCGAAACCACCAGTGAGCAGCCAAGTTCCTCGGTACGATGAGCGATAAGTATCGAAACCTCTACGCGAAAGGTGCCCGACGTGACATCGGCTGTTAGGACTTCGCTTTCTCGCCCAGGTGCCACATTGAATGTGCTGCGCTGGGTCCCAGAAAATGACAAGGGCGCGCCCATTACTCCTAAGGGAGTGGTGCAGATTGTCCACGGCATGGTCGAGTACGCCAACCGCTACGCTAAATTCGCCGAGTACCTCGTATCCCAGGGCTATGCCGTCGTCGCGCACGACCATCGCGGCCACGGTATGACCAAGACGGATGCTGGCATCCCGGGCTACTTCGCTGACTACGGTGGCTGGAATCTAATTCTCGAAGACCTCCACGCAGTGCGCCAGTACGTTGATGCAGAATTCCCAGGCGGCAAGCACTATATTCTCGGCCACTCTATGGGGTCGCTTCTGACTCGTAACTACATCGCCAAGTACGGCGAGGGGCTTACCGGCGTCATTATCATGGGCACCGTGTCGTGGCCAGGAGCTAAGGGCGATGCGGGAATGAAGGTTGCAAACCTGCTGGCTAAGATTCTTCCTACCGCGCCGGGCAAGCTGCTCAACACCCTCACCTTTGCTGATTACAACAAGGGCTTTGAGCGCCGCACTAAGTTTGATTGGCTCACCCGCGACCACAAGATTGTCGATGCTTATATTGCGGACGACAAGTGTGGTTTCGTTCCCACCAATGCCTTTTTCCGCGACCTTCTCGTCGGCACGCACTACGCGAATTCGTCTGAAGCCTATGAGAAAGCGCCTGATGATCTGCCACTTTTCGTGGTTTCCGGTGCCATTGATCCGGCGGGTGGCGCTGGCTGTGTGACTGAGGTCGTGGGTAAATACCTGAACGCGGGGAAGAAGGACGTGCGCTTTAAGGTCTACCCGGATGGTCGCCATGAAATTCTCAACGAGTTGAATAAAGAAGAGGTCTACGCCGACATTTTGGCGTGGTTGGAGTCCCGCTAAGGGGAGCTGGTTAATAGGCGAAAAGTGTGCCCGCTCGGCGTGTCGACCGGCGTGTTGACCGGCGCGTCGGCGGGTGGGCACCTTTTTGCTACTTATCCCAATGCGAGTTACTGACCGCGTTTATGCCAGCGACGGCGGGTCAATCCGAGTTACTGACTGCGTTTATGTCAGAAATGGCCCGAAAAATGGCCTGAAAGTGTCATAAACTCGCACAGTTTCACATTTGCAGCCCGTATTCACGTGTGGAGTCCGTAATTTTTGGTGTCTGCCCAGTCATTATCTTGAGAATCAGACACACTTTTTGTCTGTCGATCCAGAGGTGCTGGAAGAACGTGTGCGCTAGCTCGGAGTGCGCCACGAGTGGCGCTGCTTGTGTGAGCCCTAGAAAGCCACCGCACTTCTAATAAGTTTCCATTGCGCGGATGCTTTTGTCGGGTAACGTTCTTTTCACGCTGGAAGAAAAGGAACCGACCACATGATCAGAACAAGACAACTCTCGGCGGTCGTGCCCACTATTTCCATGTTGCTGGTGCTCGTAGGCTCTTTTGCGGGAATCAAAGCAGGGCGTGCACAGGCGCAATAGGCTGCGAGTACCTAGATGCCCAGGACTCCGATTCGCTGGCTGAGTCCATGAAGACGCTGGCGACCCGCACCGCACGCACCGCGAAGTCCAGCGCGCAAGAGATACAGGGCGGCGACGCTCCTACGAGCGCTCCCCAGGTGCCTGCCGACGTGGAAACGTTCTCGACCAAGCTGCGGGAAAAGACTCCTGAGTCCGAGCGCAGCATCAGTAATCAGGAAGGCGACGGTGCTGAGTACTTCTCCGTCCCGGTCGCTGAGGGAGAGCGGCTTGCAATTAGTGCGGCCACGGTGCCGGGAGCGTCGTCAGGCGCGACTTTGATGGACCTAGATGTCCGCAACTTCTCGCTCACTATGCATTTGGACGACAGCAGTTGCTTCCTTGCCAATGATTTCGGCAATGGCATCATCGACTCCAATGGCCCCCTTTTCGCATCGATAACAACCAAGCAGTCCGGAGGAGCGGAGGGGGACTGTAAGTCGGGCAATATGGTGTTCTCCGTGGCCCGAAAAGGAGGCCCCTTCGAAGGTCAGGACATTCCTGCAGAAGTGACCATCAAGCGTTTCGCCAACGAAAACCTGACTGATGTGCCGGAGGCGTTCCCGTCCGACAAGGAGAGGTGGTTGGTGACCCAGTGGCTTGTCCAGCAGGTGTGCTCGGGGTTTTGGTCATCAGCCCGGAGTAGGCGGTGTCGCCGTCGACGCTGCGGCGTAGTCCTTCGGTGACTGCGGCAGCGTAGGCCAGTGGTGCGCGGTGGGCGTACTCGGTGCGTGCGAATGGGGCTTCTAGCGCCCATACGGCGTGTGCGTGGCCGTTGGTGGGGTTTTCGACGACTGCGTTGGATCGCCACTGTTCGCGATCCCACATGGCGCGGATGAGTGCGTCGTCGTGGTCGATGTCGACGACAAGCAGGTTGGAAATCGCATCGGGGTTGGCTTCGATGAATCGTTTCCCGAGTGCTTTTTGCCTGCTGGTGCGGTAGATTCCGTCGCGCAGATTATCCGACGCTAGCGGCCATAGTGGCAGCCATAGCTGCTCGAATTTGCCGTCTGGCCGGTCGGTGGGAGCTGTCATGGTGCTCATCCTTGCACAGGGGTGTTTTGTGCTCGGGGATTTCTCCCCAGCGTGTTCAAAGTACGTCGCGAACCAAGTCAGATATTTCCGGGGTTCCAGGGGGGGATCCCCTGGAGAGCTTTTCTCACTGCACGAGCGAAGCGAGTTCCTCCCCCTGGGCGCCCCGAGAGGCCCCCAACGCGCACTACGCACCCCGACTTCATCGACCACTAAACCGGCCCCTCGGCAAGGCGGTCCCACCACCGCGGCAGTCCCTAAAAAGTCGCAGATGCTCATCTGCAAGAGGTGTGTCGACCCTGGCGGGTCACTTTCGTTACTTGGCAGGGTCGGGACTGGGTGCGTGTGTGGCGCGGGCGGCGTGCAGGATGGGGCTATTGACCGGTTTTTGGGAGGTTTGGGCGTGTGAGTGGTTCGTACATCGAGCGGTTGCGTGAAATTGGCTCAGAAATCGCCTCAGACGCGACGCTGAGCGCCTCACAGCGCGAGTTGGCACTCCAAGGCGTGGAGGATGCTTTGAACGCTCTACGGGGCGCTGATCGCGATCAAGGCTCGGTGCAGTCGCATCCTCGTCGTGTGCTTGGGGCTGAGGCTGTCGCTGACAGCGCGGGAGTTGTTTTTGGTGTGCGCCCGCGCAGGAAGCGCGGTGCGCCGCGGCCAGAGCGCAAGCGCGACGGTTAAGCCGTTGGCTCGCGCGATGTCGCCGGCGAGGTAACACATGGAACGAAGCGCCGGATTCTTTCGATGAAAGCGGAACGTAGGTTGAGCGCTAGATTGCTCGGCAGTGCTTGAGCTTGAATCCTTTTCCTTTCATCCTCCCCAGTTTATTATTTGCATCTCGCTGAGCGGCGCCCCTGTCCTTGCCTTTGCCAAAGATGTATTGCCCAGTTGCTTCATTCCGAAGATTTACGACAGCGCACTTCAGCGTGACGCCTTTTCCTCGTGGGGGCTTTTTCTTCGCTAGGAAGACTTCCGATGCTGGCTTCGGTGCATACGCACTAGCACTCGGCGCAACAGAGAACGCTGCCCCCGTTAAAGCTAGGCTTACTATCCCGACTACTAATGAACGGAGTGACTTTCGCATGACCAATCCTTCTTCCTTGTCAAATGGTGAGCTGCAAGGCTTTTACGAAGACCTTTACGTTTATTGCTCTGAAAAAGACTCTTACCAGGTTGCCGAGCGTTTCAAGAAGGAACTCAAAGTTTCTTTTCCCGAAATTGACGATCTTCCTGATTTCACAGTTGATGAGTGCGATGAAGACGAGTATCAGCTTGCTGAAGAATTAGACCCTGGTAGTAATCAGGAAAATTTTCGTCCGTACATGATTACTCAGCATTTCTTCCTGGAAGTCTTAAACCTAAGTGACAAGATAATTGACCCTATTAGTGATGCTGTTTTCGAAGCCGTTCAACGAGCTACAGAAGATGTCCCATACTTCAGTTTCATGGGTTTTCTCAAGGAGAATCACTCTGATGATGAGTAGAAGAACGTAGCATCTGGCTTTACTCTGATACGTAGCGGTGGACTGTTCCCACGGAGTACCCAGTTTGTTTTGCTATCGCCCTGATGCTTAGCCCACGAGCACGTAACTCTCGGACGCGGCGACGCTTCTCGTTAGCGCGTGCGAGGTAGTCTTCGCGCGATTCACTAGTCCATCGTTGAGCGGTTCTAACAGACGCGCCCATTTTCTCGGCAAGAGCGCGAGCTGTTTTTCCGTTACGCGGATAGCGAGCATAAACCTCACTCATAGGGCACTTCTCCAGTTCTCTTGAGCAGCTTTACGCCTAACCGCTCCGCTTTTGCGGCCTCGTGCGCTTTGGATGGTGCTGAAGGTTGCTTCGTAGACGGCGGGGCCGTCTGCCCACATGCGGGATTTGGTGGTGATCCATCGGTGGATGGAGCGGGCGATTTGGTCGACTTCGCGTGTAGACAGTGGTTCGCTGAAGAGTTGTTGGTTCATGGCTTGTGCGGTGGTTTGGATTGCGCGGCCGAGTCCGTCGGGGTTGCCGAAGTGGTGGCGGATTTCGCGGTATGCCCAGGTGCGTGCTGATTCGAATAGGGCGCAGTTGCGCCCTAGTCCGACGGGGTTGTTGCGGCGGGTGCGCTTCCACGATGGTGGCGGCATGAAGCCGGTTTCGGTTAGCCAGAAGTTCAGCTCGTCGAGTGTGTAGAGCTTGAACCCTCCGCCCGCGACACCGGAAGCAGATCAGGCTAAGAAGGTCACCCCAGGTTCGTGGTTCGATGACGCCACGGAACTTACTGTCGACAACATCAGCAGCGTCACGGCCGACATTGTTCCTGGTGAGACGCACGTGTACAAGATCAAGTCCGAGTATGGGCAGCAGCTCCGCGGCGCCGTCAAACTCATTGACGCCCCAGAAGCGGACAAGCTTGCACAGATCTCCGGCCTGGATATCAAGACGCTGAATTCGGCACGCCAACTCGCCGGTAGCGAGGAAACCCGTCCTGTAAATGAACACCAGATCGGCGAAGAGACAACATTTGGTAACTCGGCCCGGATTAACTACCGCAATCGGATCGGCGAAGATAGTGAAAAGTCGGGCGATTACGAGGCTGAAAGAGCGTGGCTGGATGGTGACCAGTACATCGTTGTCTTCTTCAACAACAGTTGGGGCGCCGGTAAATCCCACGATGTCGCGGATGTTCAAAATGTCCCGGTGACTTATCAGCTAACCACGGAGTTGGTCGGCGAGAAGATTCCGGGCCCAGCTTTTGAACAGGTCGCGCACAAGTCGCCAAGTAGCGAAACCCCGACTAGTAGCCAGCAGAATCCGAAGACCACCGAAGAAAACGAGGATGACGGCTCCTCGAAGATGATGTGGTTCTCTATGGGGGCGGTGCTTCTGGTCTTGGTCGTCGGCGCGACAATCGCGTTGACCCGTAAGTAACTCTAGAGCGTCCAGTACACGCCGAATCGGTCAGGCTTGACGACGGTTTCCGTGCCCTCGGCAACCTCAGCGCCTGTAAGGCCAAGCGCTTGGCAGGCGCTTTCGACCTCTTCGGCAGAATCGCTGGAGAGACGCATCGCCACACCGTCGCCGAAGGTGAAATTGTGCATGCCCGGCGAGTCGAGCGTCATGAAATTCTCTGACCCGAAAAGTTGGTTGTATACCTCGGTGGCGGCGGCAGCCTGTGGTTCGTCGCCTGTCCACATGAAGTAGGGAATAACGGCGGGATTCGCTGTCTTTGCGGCAGCGTCCGTGCTTGCAGCCCCGCTGGTTAAGGAATTAATCATCAGTTGCCAGTTGACCCCATTGCCGTCTACCAACCAGCCAAAGAGCGGCGAGAAATCGTAGCTGGTCAGGGGCATGAGTGCAGCACCACCGCTGATGGTTTCATCACCCGCCATCAGATGCTCCCACAGTCTGCGCAGCTGGTTTTCCTGACCAGGGGCAAATCGCACCAAAAAAGACACAGCGGGGGTTAATCGGCGGTTCCCGTCCTCAATGAGCTCGAAGTCCATCCCACCGATGGTGAGCGTGGTGGAGTTGGGCTTGATGTTGGAGTGAAAACCTTCGGCGTAAAACCGCGCAGCGGCGCGAGGGTCGTCGTTAAGCGCGATCACGGCCGAAATAGAAACAGTCATGAAAATGAGCCTAACGACGAGCGCTTAACCGCGCAGAGAACGCAGCGTTTGATCCTAGTCAGTGAAGAATCTTCATACGGTGATATCCCCAGTAACGCTGCGCTGATTAGGGGATTTCAGTTAGTGGCGTGGGCTCTGCTCGCGAACTAGGTCTGCAAATCTGTTGATGTAGTCGCGAACAAAGTCCTCAGTGCTTGACGACGTGAATTCTCCTTGTTCGTCAATGAGTGTTGGCGATTGTCCCAGGAAGACCTCTGGCTGACCGAGCATCGGCATGTCGAAGTACGACAGCGCGAGTCGCAAGTTCTTCTGAGAGCTATAACCTCCCATACGGCCGACGGAGTGGCTGATAATTCCCGCGGGCAGGTTCTTCCATGCCACATCACCGTTGGGCTTAGATCCGATGTCAACGGCATTCTTCAGAGCTGCAGGAATTGTGCGGTTGTTTTCTGGGGTGACAAATAGGATGCCATCGCTGGCTTTAATGGTTTCCCGGAAACTGGTGTATTCCGCGGGAGTCGCAATATCGGACACTGCGGGGTCGTCGTAGTCGAAGTTGTAGAGAGGGAGGTCACGAATCTCGACGATGTCGACTTTGAAGTCATCGGGGAAGTACGTGGCTGCCTTGAGTGCAATCTTTCGTGCATAGGAGGCTCGACGCAAGCTTCCTACCAGGATAGAAATCTGTGCAGTCATGCGAATGTTCCTTTCTTAGGATGTATGGGGAAAGACGCGGGTTTAGAAATCCCAGTCTTCGTCTGCGGTGTCTTCGGCTTTTCCGATGACATATGCGGAGCCGGAACCGGAGAAAAAGTCGTGGTTTTCATCTGATCCCGGGGTGAGGGCGGCGAGAATCTCGGGTTTGAAAGCGGTCTCATCATGGTTAAACCGCTGCGGATATCCCAAGTTCATAAGCGCTTTGTTGGCGTTGTATCGAATGAAGTTGGCAACGTCGTCGTAAAGCCCGAGTGGCTCGTATAGAGCTTCGGAGTACCTCAGTTCGAGCTGGTATAGCTCGTCGAGAAGCTCGAAGACGAAAGCCTTCATCTGCGTTTGCGTGGTGGCGTCGTAGGTTTCTACGCCGCGCTGGAATTTGTAGCCGGAGTAATAGCCGTGCACAGCTTTGTCACGCAGGATCAGGCGCACCATGTCGGCGGTGTTGGTCAGGATGCCTCGTGATGCGAAGTGCAGCGGGAGGTAGAAACCGGCGTAAAGCGAGAAAGACGAAAGAAGCGTTGCTGCCGCCTTTCGCTTGAGTGGAACGGCACCGTAATAGTGTTTGAGCACAGCTTTTGAACGTGCCTGCAGGATGTCATTGCCGACTGCCCATTGGTAGGCAGCGTCGATGTCAGGGGTATTGGACAGCGTTGAAAAAACTGAAGAATAGGACTTTGCATGCACTGCTTGCATGAAAGCGATGTTGGTATAGACCGCCTCTTCATGTTCAGTGCGGGCATCTTGAATTTGGGAAATCTCTCCGACAGACGCCTGCACTGTGTCGAGCATGGTCAGTCCTGTGAAGACCTTCATAGTCAGCTCGCGTTCTAGATCGGTGAGACGCCGCCAGTCTGCAAGGTCATTGGACAGCGGGACTTTCTCAGGCAGCCAAAAATTTGCTGTTAGGCGATTCCACACTTCGAGATCTTTGTCATCTTGCACTCGGTTCCAGTTGATTGGCCGAAGGCGTGCAGATGGGTCTTTCCGAAAAGACGGTGGCGTAGTTGAATAGCTGTAGATGTTCAAGAAGTAGCACTCCTCCAGAATTTTTCCAGGCCCTCTCGGACGTTCTCCACATCGTGGTCTGTCCCCAGTAGCTCGTAGTGATACAGCTCCGGGACCTGGCATTTTGCAGAAATGATGGCTCCGGCTATGCAATAGTCGGTGCCGAAATTCGTGTTTCCCGAGGTGATGACACCGCGGATGAAACTCCTATTGGTTTCGTCGTTGAGAAAAGCGATGACTTGCTTGGGTACTGCGCGGCGACGACATCCGCCACCATAAGTCGGTGTAATCAGGACAAATGGGCTGCAGACGCGAATCATTCCGTCTTTTCGCGGATGTAACGGGATGCGTGCTGCTGGTTGAGCCAGCTTTTGGACGAACCGGTGAGTGTTTTCAGAAGCACTGGAGAAGTACACGATTCGGGGTGACTCCTCCGGTGGGAGTTCCGTGAAAGTCAGCGGCGTCTTCGATGATGAAGACACTCGATTACCTCCTATGTTCAATGGATTGAACATAGAATAGGGGAGTGAATGGGGTGTCAACAAGGCGTTGCCTACGTGCGGCTGAAAGTGCTTAGTCACGCAATTGTGAAGTAAAGCCGCGACTCTGCATTAACGGCGGAAAAATCCAGCAGCTGACTATCAAGGCGGGAAAGTGGCGGGGTTGCCGGCCGGGGGGGGAGAGGCGGTGTCTCTCGGAGGGGCTCCAGTCGTGCCCTGGGCAAAAGCACAACTGGGAAAACAAAAACGCCGCGCCTTGGAAAGACCCAGTCGATGAGGAGACTGGTTTTCCAAAACGCGGCGTTTTCTACAGCGCTTTCGCGTCAACTACTTCAGCGGACGAACACTTCCGGTGAAGTGCGGACGCTTCTTCTTGCGATCCCACGCGACAATGTTGACTGCACGGCCAATGTTGGAGCTGCCATCAGTCAGGTCGTGTGCGGCACCCGCGCCGTCACCGGTGTGGGTGAGGGCGACATTGATCGTGGTCGGCAGAACGACTGGTGCCCCGAAGGAAATCTGGAACTCGTATGGCTGACCCGGCAGAACCTGCGCCTCAGCCAGCGCGCGGGAGGCGGTGTACATGCCGTGTGCAATTGCTGCCGGCATACCCAGGGCCTTGGCGGAGACAGAGGTGATGTGAATCGGATTCCAGTCGCCAGAAACCTTGGCCCACTGGCGGCCAGTGTTGCCAGCTAGCTTCCACTGAGCAGTGGGGAAAGGAACCTTAAACTGCTCGCGCTTGATGGTCTCGGCGCCGGACTTGATGGCCTCGCGCTGTGCCTGGACCTCTTCGAAGCCCTCGGCATCCTTCAGGCGAACGCCCTTGGCCAGGTACACCGACTGCTCCTCGACCAAGGTAGCGCCGGATGTGGACGACGTAACGGTCGACTCCAGAACAACCTCAGTGCCCGAGCGGTGAGCGCGGAACGCGGCAACCTTCACCGAGATATCAACCTTGCCACCGAGTGTGACAGGCGAGATTTCGCGGTAGGTGTTCTCGGTGTGGACCAGGCCCATCATCGGCAGCGGGAAGTCATCCGCAGCCATCAGTTCCATCTGAATGGGCATAATCAGGGCGTGGATGTGGCCGAAGAAAGCCTGCTCAGACTTCGGGGCGCCAACGACGTCGCGGAAGTCCTGGTCGCGGTCGGCATCGACAGTGACACCCTTGACCACTAGTTCATCGACCTTGATTTCGGTGGAGTTCGGGCGCTTCTTTGCCGAACCAGCAGCTGCCTTGGCGTAGAGCGGAACCAGATTGGGAATGGCGTCCAGGGTCTTAGCCATAAGTTTTCCTCTTTCCTCCTTATCGGGAGCCTATGCGGAAGTCACGACTTCGCTTAGGCGCCGACGATGTTCTGACCACAGACGCGCAGGACGTGGCCATTGACACCGAGCGCGCGGTCGGAGACCAGGAAGGCGATTGCCTGGGCGACATCGCCCGGCTGGCCGCCCTGCTGCAGCGAGTTCACGCGTCGAGCAACCTGGCGGTTGACGAACGGAATAGCAGCGGTCATGTCGGTCTCGATGAAGCCCGGAGCAACAGCGTTGATGTTGCCGCCGCGCTTAGCGAACTCCTCAGCGTAAGCCTCGACCATTGCGATAACACCGGCCTTGGAGGTGGCGTAGTTGGTCTGACCGCGGTTACCTGCGATACCGGAGGTGGAAGCCATGGTGGCAATACGCGGAGCCTTCTCGAAGGCCTTGTGGTTCAGCAGCTGCTCGTTCATCTTCAGCTGAGCCTCGATGTTGACGGCGATGACCGAGCCCCACTTGGCGTCGTCCATGTTGGCGAACATCTTGTCGCGGGTGATACCTGCGTTGTGGATGACGATGTCCAGGCGGCCGTAGCGGGCCACAGCAGCATCGGCAATGGCGTTGCCGGCGTCGTCGGCAGTGATGTCCTGCTGCAGAGCCAGGCCACCGAGCTCGTTGGCAACCTTGGACAGCGCCTCGCCAGCCTGCGGAACGTCGATGACGATGACCTCTGCGCCGTCAGCCTTGAGCTGACGAGCGATAGCGGCACCGATACCACGGGCGGAACCGGTGACAGCGGCAACCTTGCCAGCCAGCGGCTTATCCCAGTCAGCTGGGATCTCACCAGCGTCGGAGGAGACGCGGAGGAACTGGCCGTCGATGAAGGCCGAGCGGCCGGAGAGGAAGAAGTGCAGGGAGGAAATCACGGACGGTGCGGTGACCGAGACACCCGGAGCAACGAGGATGCCGTTAGCGGTGGAGCCGCCACGAACCTCGTGGCCGAGGGAGCGGATCAGGCCCTCGATACCACCGGCGACAGCGTTCTCAGCAATCTCGGCCGGAGTTGCGTTGTGGTGAGCATCCTTGGCGCGGGAGACGGTGACGATGCGGCCACCCTTGTCCAGCTTGCGCATGTGCTTTGCAGCAGCGAGCACTGGGCCCTGCAGCTCTGCCGGGCGCTTAGCCTCGGTGGCGACGAGGACAATGGCACCAATCTTGTCGTCAGCGGCGTTGCCACGACGAACTTGCAGGCCCCACTCTGTCAGCTGAGCTACAACTGCGTCTGCATCTGCACCCTCGCCGGTGACGAGCACCTTGTCGTTGTTCAGCAGCGGACCGCCCGGCTTGTAGCGGCGCAGGAACGGTGGCTGTGGCAGGCCAGCGGCCTTAGCCAGTCCAGTGAGCGGACCACCGTTGACGAGTTCCTGGTACTTATCGGTCATGGAAAATTCTCCTTGAAAGTAAAAGTGTCTTTATCGGTGGTGCGCTTTTAGACGCGAGCCTCGAGAACTGCGACAACACCCTGGCCGCCTGCGGCACAGACAGAAATCAGGCCGCGAGTGGTCTTGCCGGTCTCGTCTGCCTTCTGGCGCAGCATCTTGGCGAGGGCTGCCACAATGCGGCCGCCGGTAGCGGCGAATGGGTGGCCGGCTGCCAGGGAAGAGCCCTTGACGTTGAGCTTCTCGCGCGGAATCGAGCCCAGCGGGCCTTCCAGTCCGAGCTTGGTACGGCAGAACTCCTCGTCCTCCCATGCCTTCATAGTGGACAGGACGGTGCCGGCGAAAGCCTCGTGGATCTCGAAGAAGTCGAAGTCGTCGAAGGTCCAGCCGTTGCGGGCCAGCAGGCGCGGGGTGGCGTAAGCCGGAGCCATCAGCAGACCCTCGTCGCCGTGGACAAAGTCAACTGCGGCTGCCTCGGAATCGACGACGTCGGCAAGCACCGGCAGACCGCGCTCAGCGGCCCACTCCGGGGTGGAGACGAGGACGGCGGAGGCGCCGTCGGTAAGCGGAGTGGAGTTACCGGCGGTCATGGTCGGCTCTGCTTCCAGGCCGCGGCCGAAGACTGGCTTGAGCTTGGCCAGCTTCTCCGGGGTGGAGTCCGGGCGCATGTTGGTGTCGCGGGAAACGCCCTTGTACGGGGTGACGAGGTCAGTGAAGAAGCCCTCGTCGTAAGCGTTTGCCATGTTCTGGTGGGAAGCGGCGGCGAGCTCGTCCTGCTCAGCGCGGGTGACGCCCCACTTTGCGGTGGTGATTGCCTGGTGCTCACCCATGGACAGGCCAGTGCGTGGCTCGCCGGTCGACGGAGTGTCTGGAGCCAGGTCGGACGGACGAGCCTTCAGGAAGACCTTTGCCATGTCCAGAGTGGACTTCTGGCGGCTGGCCTCCAGCAGGATCTTGCGCAGACGGTCGTTGACAGCAATCGGAGCGTCGGAGGTGGTGTCCACGCCGCCGGCGATGGCGGAGTCAATCTGGCCCAGCTTGATCATGTTGGAGACAGAGTTGAGGGCTTCCATGCCGGTGGCACATGCCATCTGAATGTCGAAAGCCGGGGTGTCCGGCGCCAGTGCGGAGCCGAGGACACACTCACGGGTGAGGTTAAAGTCACGGGAGTGCTTCAGCACAGCGCCGGCGGAGACTGCGCCGAGGCGCTCGCCGCCGATACCGAAGCGGGCGACGAGACCGTCGATTGCGGCGGTCAGCATGTCCTGGTTCGACTCGTTAGCGTATTCCTTATTAGAACGAGCGAACGGAATGCGGTTACCACCGACGACGACTGCGCGGCGCAGAGAGTTATTGTTGGCCTGAGCTGCCATGTGATTGTTCCCTTCAAAATCCTTGAAGTGTGACGTGAATTACTAAATTTAGACAATACTGGTATCGGTGTTTTCTGTCACGTTTTTAGAAATATTTTTGCCCGGTCATCTACCGAGCGGGGGAGGTGAGGGGTAAACACCGTCGTCCACCTGTGAAAAATTCGATGGGCAGCACTCCGGAATCTCAAAAGTTTTCCCGCTTGACGACGGTAATTGCGTCATTCCCCACTAGTTGGGGTGGTGGCCGGAGGTATCAATAGAGTGCAAAAGCGTATAGGGGTTTAGACTTTATCGCCATGCGACCTGAACTTTCCTCGTATAACCATCTTTCCGCGGGCAAGGTCCGGGAAATCTACGAGATTGACCCTGAGACTCTGCTGCTTGTGGTCAGTGACCGTATTTCTGCCTTCGACCACATTCTGGAGACCCCGATTCCTGACAAGGGTCGAGTGCTCACCGCGATGAGCGTGTTCTTCTTCGATGAGATTGACTTCCCGAACCACATGGCTGGCCCGGCTGACGATGAGCGCATTCCGGAGGAGTGCCTAGGTCGTGCGCTGGTGTGCAAGAAGCTGGACATGCTGCCATTCGAGTGCGTCGCACGTGGCTACCTGACAGGCTCTGGCCTGGTCGAGTACAAGGAAAACGGCACTGTCTGTGGCATTGAGCTGCCAGAGGGCCTCGTCGAGGGCTCCAAGTTGCCGGAACCGATTTTCACCCCGGCCACCAAGGCTGAGCTGGGCGAGCACGACGAGAATGTCTCTTTCGACGCCGTTGTGGAGTCCCTGGGGCAGAAGCGCGCCGAAGAGCTGCGCGATGCCACCCTGCGTATCTACACCCAGGCTGCTGAACTGGCTGCTGAGCGCGGCATCATCCTGGCCGACACCAAGTTCGAGTTCGGTCTCGACTCCGACGGCAATCTGGTGCTGGCCGACGAGGTTCTCACCCCGGACTCCTCCCGCTACTGGCCAGCCGACTCCTACCAGGAGGGTTCGGTTAACCCGAGCTTTGACAAGCAGTACGTCCGAAACTGGCTGACCTGCTCCAAGTCCGGCTGGAAGAAGGACGAGGGCACTCCGCCGCCAGCGCTGCCGGGTAGTGTTGTGGAAGCAACTCGCGAGCGGTACGTCGAGGCCTACGAACGACTGTCGGGCCGCCGCTTCTCGGACTGGATTGGAGAACCTGCGTGAGCGAAGTGACCTTGGACTCGGCATCCGTCGGCAAGCCTGCAAAAGAGGATTTGCCCGCACCCCGTGCACAACGGAAGCCGGTGACTCGGTCCTTCCACGGAAGGGACTTCACCGATAACTTCGAGTGGCTCCGCGATAAGGAAAACTCCGAGGTTATCGACTACCTAGAGGCTGAAAATGCCTATACGGAGGCTTTTACCTCCGATCTTGACGGCACCGCGGACGCGATTTTTAAGGCGATCAAGTCGCGCGTGCAGGAGACCGATATGTCGGTCCCAACTCGCCTTAATGGCTGGTGGTACTACTCGCGCACGCAGGAGGGTAAGTCCTACGGGATGAGCTGTCGCGTGCGTGCGGAGGCCGGTGACGGTCTTGCCGCGTGGACGCCACCGACCATTGCGGACGACTCCCCGGCACCAGGAGAACAGGTCATCCTGGATGCCAACGAGCTGGCCGAAGGCCATGATTTCTTCGCCCTCGGCGCAGCGAGCGTCTCCGCGGACGGCAATCTGCTGGCCTATTCCACCGACGTCACAGGCGACGAACGCTACACGCTGCGCGTAAAGGATCTGCGCACGGGCGAACTGCTTGACGACGAAATTGCGGGCATCGCCGCAGGTGCTACCTGGGTCGGCTCCGAGTGGATCTTCTACCAGAAGGTCGACGAAGCCTGGCGGCCGGATTCCGTGTGGCGTCACCGCGTGGGCACCTCCACCGAGGACGATGTCTGTGTCTTCCATGAGCCCGATGAGGCCTACTGGGTTGGAGTCGGGACGGTACGCAGCGAAAAGTACCTGATTATTGAGAGCTCCTCGAAGATTACTTCCGAGGTTTGGTACCTGGACGCCAGTGACCCGACCGGTGAGTTCACCTGCGTGCGCCCGCGTGAGGCCGGTGTTGAATACGACATCGACCACGCCGTGATTAGCGGCCGGGATATGTGGCTGATTACACACAATATGACTGGTTCGAACTTCGCACTGGCCATGGTGCCGGCGGGGTCTTTCGACAGCATTTCGGATCTCACTGAGCTGGTTCCGCACCGCGATGACGTCCGCGTTGAGGGCGTCGACTGCTTCGCTGGGCACATCGCGTTTGGTTACCGTCGCGGCGGTATTGGGCGTGTGGCGCTGGCGGTATTGGATCAGGATGAGGATGGTGCTGGCTCCGCTGGTGATGCCCCTGATACAAGCCATGCTGCTGCACCAGTGCCAGCGTCCGCTGTGAACTTCGTCGAGCTCGACTTCGACGAAGAGCTCTACTCTGCAGGCACTACCGGCAATGCTGAATGGGACACCCCGGTGTTGCGCTACGCTTACGGCTCCTTCACCACGCCGTCGCAGCTTTGGCAGATTGATATTGCCTCGGGCAAGCGGGTGCTGCTCAAGGAGCAGAAGATTCGCGGGAAGTTTAATCGCGGTGATTACGTCGCCAAGCGTGAATGGGTGAGTGCAGCCGACGGTGCCCAGATTCCGGTATCGATTATCCACCGCGCGGACCTGGACCTGAGCAAGCCGAATCCGACGCTGCTCTACGGCTACGGTTCCTATGAAGCCTCGATGGATCCTGGCTTTTCCATCGCGCGACTGTCGCTGCTGGATCGTGGGATGATTTTTGTCATTGCACACGTCCGCGGTGGTGGCGAAATGGGCCGCGGCTGGTGGGAGAACGGTCGCGCAACCACGAAGAAGAACACATTCACTGACTTCGTCGCCGTCGCTGACTACCTGCTGGATTCTGGGTGGACCACACGCGAGCAGCTGGTAGCACTCGGCGGTTCGGCGGGCGGCATGCTGATGGGCGTGGTCGCGAACATTGCTGGCGATAGGTTCGCGGGCATTCAGGCCGTGGTCCCGTTTGTCGACTGCCTGACATCCATGCTGATGCCAGAGCTGCCGCTGACCGTGGTGGAGTGGGATGAGTGGGGCGATCCCTACCACGACCCGGAGGTCTACGACTACATGGCCTCCTACGCGCCGTACGAGAACATCTCGGCCGATGCGAAGTACCCGAAGATTCTCGCGATTACTAGTTTGAACGACACCCGCGTGCTCTACGTGGAGCCGGCAAAGTGGATCGCCAAGCTGCGCGAGGTTGTCGGAGGTCAGCCGGGGCAGTTCCTGCTCAAGACCGAGATGTCCGCAGGTCATGGTGGTGTTTCCGGTCGTTACGAACGCTGGCGTCAGACTGCCTTCGAGTACGCCTGGATTGTCCACACTGCTGGTGCGGTGGAGTAACGGCATGGATATGCGCACGCTGCTGGCAGCGCAGGGTTTTGACACCGATTCGCTTTCCGACGATCAGTTGGCCGTCTACCACACCCTTTTTCGGCGGCGGGATGTGCGCCGCGAATTCGCCGGAGAAGTGGTGGACAGGGAGCGATTGATGCGCGTGTTGGCGGCGGCCCACGCCGCCCCGTCGGTGGGGCTGTCCCAACCGTGGGACTTTCATATCATTCAGAGCCCGGACCGCCTGCAGCAGTTTGCCGACCACGTAGCCGGACGTCGCGCTGAATTCGCGGCCAAGCTCGAAGGCGAGCGGCGTGAGACCTTCAATCCGATTCAGATTGAAGGAATTGTGGACTCGGGAACGGGCATCGTCGTCACCTATGACCCGACCCGTGGCGGCAAGAACATTCTCGGCCGCGACACCGTCGATGACACCGGCCTCATGTCAGTCGCGCTGGCTATTCAGAATCTGTGGCTGGCCGCTACAGCAGAGGGGCTCGGCGTCGGCTGGGTCAGTTTCTACCATGAGGATTTCCTGGCCGACTTTGTCGGTGTCGAGGCGCCCGTGCGCCCGGTGGCCTGGCTGTGCATTGGTCCGGTAACGCATCTGGCAGCGGAGCGTGACTTGGAGAAGTTCGGTTGGCGCAGGGGACTGGCACTCGATGAGGTTGTGCATTGGGGATAAGCCGTGCCACAGACGCGCATTGATGTGCTGCGATGGCGCTTATCTGAACTCTTATTTGAAAGGCCTCTGAGTATTCTCCAAGCCTTGTCCTCTCTGTTACCAAAAATTTACATACACCTGTTTTTGTTGAATCCATGGCAGGCAGTGGGGTGCAAGAACAGATTCGGACGACCGACCAGGTCATTCGTCCAGCGGGCAAAGAGCTCGTAACTGTTGACGGTGGTGTGGTCGGTTCGCCGCTTTTGGTGTCGGTGTCGGGTTTGCGTGATGGCACATTGCTCGATGTCGCTCGTTTCGTGGCAGCGATGGAACAGCGCGGTATTACACCGTCTCTGCTGGTAGCTCCGCATGCGGGTAAAAACTGGTCGTTGCGGGAAGCTCCGGCGGTGCTGGATTGGCTCCGCCGTCGTAGCGATGACGGCATCGAGATTGTTCTCGCGGGGTTCGATCAGTCAGTTCGAGGCCGGGGCGCGGAATTTGCGTCGTTAAGCGAACATGAAGCGCGTTTGCGCCTGACCGCCGCAACGCGCCAGATGCGTGCGATGGGTTTTGAGACGGACGTCTTTGCACCGCCGAAGTGGACCATGTCGCCAGAGACCATGAACGTGCTGCCGGAGCTGGGCTTCCGTGTGGCAGCGGACCGAAATGGTGTCCGCGACCTGACCACTGGTGCTGTTGATCCAACTCGCGTGCTGGCTATCGGCGAGGGCTTCGGCGGCGCCGGTTGGTGGCGCCGTGCGGTGCGCTCCTCGGTGCAGCGCTCGCTGGAGAAGGGCCGCGCAGTGCGCATCTCCGTCAACGCTTCGAAACTGCGGGAGCACAAGCTGCGCCAGGATGTTGTCGGCATCATTGACCAGGCGGTCGATGGGGGTGCGCAGCCGGTCAACCACTCTTCGGTGCCGCTGGGCCGCGAGCTCTTTGAAGGCATGGAGCAGGTCGGCTAGTCGCTACCTCTGACGGCTATCGGGGGACTGCCCTAGTGTGGGGTTTATGAGCAATCTCTTCGACATCCCAGTGGCCACCATCGACGGCAACGAAGCAACGATGAATGACTGGGCAGGCCACGTTCTGCTTATCGTCAACACCGCCTCGGAGTGCGGTTTCACGGATCAGTACGACGATCTGCAAGGACTTTTTGACGAATTCGCACCCCGTGGCTTCTTCGTCCTCGGCTTCCCCTGCAATCAGTTCGGTGGGCAAGAGCCCGGCAACGCCGAGGAAATCAAGCAGTTCTGCCAGCGCGAATTCGGCGTTACCTTCCCGCTCTTCCAAAAGACGAAGGTCAACGGCGATGGCGCGCACCCACTGTACAAGCTGTTGAAGGAAACCCCGGACGCCGACGGCGAGGCTGGGGATGTGAAGTGGAACTTCGAAAAGTTCGTTGTCTCGCCCGAGGGTGAGGTCATCGGCCGTTTCCGCTCCAAGGTCTCGCCTGACGACGATGCTCTGCGCGACCTCATCGAGGAAAACTTGCCTATTTAAACTTGGCTATTTGGTGGCGTCCAGCGGTGCCTGCTCGAAGTAGCCCGTGGCACCGTAGCCCACGATGCCACCTCGGTTGCGCAGGGTCATGCTAGCTAGACCGACCTTGCCAAGCTCATCGCCACCGATGGTGACCCAGTCACCCTGAACCGCGACAACCATGTTGGCGTGCACCCCAAGGCCTGCGGGGTAGCGGTAGAAAATGATGTCACCCACCTGAGGAGAGAAGTCCTTGTCGGTGACGAAAGCATCATGTGCCTTGTAGGCATCCATGAGCTGTTCGACATCCGTAACCAGCCATGGGTTCTCGGCTGCGGCAGCCGAATCCTCGGGCGTATCAAAGACCGGAACACCCGCGGACGCGAGCAGGAATGACAAGAATGGCGCAGTCCAGGAACCGGAGCAGTCGACCGTGTTGCCGAATGCGTCAAGGTTTGGATTCAGCTTCGCGGTCTGGTTCGCAGCTGTGGGTGCAGAACCCGGCCTGGTGGCAGCAGCGGCGGCGACGGCATCTGCATCAGCAGTTGGGTCTGCGTCTGAATTCGGGTGCTCGCCGACCTTGGGGATAACGCTGCGGATGTCGTCATCAGTAGCGCCACACGCCAGGCCGAAGTAAACCTCAGGGGAGGGCTGCTCCTCGTACTGATAGCGCGCAACATCCTTCAGAGCCTGCTGATAGTAAGGGCGGTCTGCCTCGGTGCGGGGGAACGTGCCACCACGCCACGCCAGAACATTGATAGGACCGAAGAGCGTGAACCACCCGGCGAAGAGGAATACCGCCGTCAGTACCAGGATGGAAACAGGCGGGATAGCGGCGCGAACACGTTGCAGCATGCTCGGTGAGGATGCGTTCTCCTGGCCGTCGTCAAGCGATGGTGAGGAAGACTCAGACCGTGCTGCGTGAGGCTGCTGTGCGGGCACAGGCGCGGGTGAATCGGTGGTCATATCTTCTCAGGATAGTAGGCGGCGCTGCGCTCGTCCTTGGCGAGTGCGTCTGAGCCGTACGTAATGGCCTAGTCTGCGGCTCCTGCTGCAGAAGAGGGCGTGCAGTTAAACTGTGGTTCATGACTTCACCCGACATGCGTAACGAGGCCGAGCACGACCCTCGTGAGGATCTGCCGAGCTTCCTGCGTGAGCCGGACAAAATAGACAAGCTTCTCTATGCATCGCTGATGCTGGTTGCCGTGTACGGCTTTGCAATCATCCCGTTCCGTGCGGTTTTGCTGCTCAAGTACACGTTCTTGCACACATGGCTGACAGGATCGAATCTGTCGGTGCTGATTCTCGCGTCGGAAAACGAGGACCGGCCGCTCTTCCTCTTCGCTGTTGTAGTGATTGCGGCGCTTTCGACAATCAAGTTCATGCCGTTCTTCTACTGGATGGGCAAGAAGTGGGGCACGGAATTCATAACGATGAGTTTCGGCGGACACCCACCGCGATGGTTTAAGAAGATGGAGAACTTCATCTATGAACGCATCGGGCTGAGTGTGCTGGCATCGTTTGTGCCATTCTCGCCGATTCCGGCCACGATTGTCGTGGCCATCGGTGGTATTGCGAAGGTGCGCGGCTGGGTAGTAGGCGTGTACCTCTTCTTCTGTGCCGCAATGCTCAAGTGCTTCTACCTGTACTTGGGCCTGAAGTTTGGCCCAAGCATCCAGGGCTCCCTGCAGACGATTGACCGGTACGTCACCTACATCACCTTCGCGCTGATTGGCTGGATGTTCCTATCCATCTGGTGGAAAAACAGGAAGCCGGGTAGCCAGGCGGCTTAATCCTGTTCGCGCTCAATCAGCGGCAGTGGGCTGTACTTGTCACGCAACGCCTTCAGTGACAGATCGTGAGCGTGCAGGCGCTTGTCCTCATCCGTCGTCGGCTGGAAGTGCGGTACCGGCTGCGGGTTGAAATCGTCATCAATTGCGACATACGTCATGGTTGAATGCAGTGCCTTGCGCAGGCCGCCGACACCCTTGCGGGGCTCACAGCAGTAGACCTGCACCGACAGGTGCATCGAGGTCGTGCCTGTACGCAGGATGCGTGCGCGCACCTCAACCAGGTCGCCAATGTGGATCGGGCTGTAGAAGCGAATACCACCTGCGTAGACAGAAATGGTCTGGCGCCCTGCCCAGTTGGTGGTAACTGCCGTCGCAGCCTCGTCGATCCACTCCATAGCGGTGCCACCGTGGACGTTTCCGCCCCAGTTAACATCGGTCGGCTTTGCCAGGAAACGAGTGGTCAGCTCGGGTGCAGAAGAGTCCGCGGAGTAGGTCTGCGCGCGCATGCTGGCCTCGATGTCGCGGCGAAGCTCAAAACGGGAAAGAGCGGCCTTCTCAACGCGCTCTTCTTCCTCCGTTTGCGGCACCCACTTCGGCACCGGAGTCGACTTACCGTTTTCATCCATGGCCACGAAGATCACCAGGCAGTCAGCTGCGCGGGTGAACTTGCCCTCGCGCGGATCAGCCGAGAGCACTTCGTTGACGATGTGCATGGAACTGCGGCCGGTATGCGCAATCTTGGAGCGCACCTCAACAATGTGGCCGCTGGGAATCGGGCGAGTGAAGTGAATGTGACCGAAGTACGCAGTCACGCAGTAGCGTCCCGACCAGCCGGTCGCGCAGGCGTAAGCGGCCTTGTCAATCCACTGCAACACACGGCCGCCGTGGACAGAATTGGTTCCGGCCATAATGACATCGGTCGGCGATGCCATAAAACGGAGTACAAGAGATGGTGATGCCGGAGCATGCACCTGTTCAGCTTTTTCAGTTGACTGCGTATCCATATATGAAAGCATAACTCTAGGATGAGGTTATGGTATCCAAAATCTCGCCTTTCGACGTTCGCAGCGCTCTTTCCACCGCCGCACCCTGGGCGGCGCAACGGTTTCTCGGTCGCGAATTGCTATCTGACCAAGAGGCTGCCTCCTTCATCGGGCCGGATGGGGCGCAGGGGTCGTCGTTAAGCCGTGCGAGCCTTGCCAAAGCGGTACGTCTGTCCGTGCGGATGCTCGCCCAAGAGGCTCCGGGGCATAGCGTCGAGGTGCGCGTGCCGCCCTTCGTCGCGGTCCAGTGCATTGAGGGGCCCAGGCACACGCGCGGTACGCCGCCCAATGTCGTGGAGATGTCGCCGGAGATTTGGCTGGGACTCGCGTGCGGAATGATCACGTTAGAGCAGGTGCAGGCGCACATCGATATGTCGGGAACGCGCGCGGCAGAAATCGGGAATCATCTGCCGGTGGCGCGCATTTCTTAAAGCCCGTGGGGGGGATGCTGAATTGGTGCCTAGGCGGGTGGGGCTATTAGTGTGAATGTCGTGGCCGATACCAACATTTCAGGTGCACCAAAGACCAAACTTTTGCCAATTTCGCCTTACGACGATCTGGGAGAGACATCCCCGCGCGAAGAATGTGGCGTTTTTGGCGTTTGGGCACCTGGCGAAGACGTGTCCAAACTCACCTACTATGGCCTGTTTGCCCTGCAGCATCGCGGCCAGGAAGCCGCCGGTATCGCAGTCGGCGACGGCGACCAAATTCTCGTATTCAAGGACCTGGGCCTTGTTTCCCAGGTTTTTGATGAGCAGACGCTCGACGCTCTGAAGGGGCATGTAGCGGTGGGGCACACGCGCTACACCACGGCTGGCGCTCCTGCGTGGGAGAATGCACAGCCGATGTTCCAGATGGCCTCTGACGGCACGGACATCGCGCTGGGGCACAACGGCAACCTGACCAATCACCTCACGCTGTTCCATGAGGCGGTCGACAAGGGCCTGCTGCGTGAAGAGGGCGAGCTGCCCAGTGACTCCGCAATCATGACCACTTTGCTTGCCGACGAAACCGGCAAGATTGACCACCCCGAAGATTACGGCTGCAGCACCAATGTAGAAGCGGCCGCGATGGCACTGCTGCCGCGTTTGAAGGGTGCTTTCTGTCTTACTTTCACCGATGGCGAGACGCTGTACGCCGCGCGTGACCCATACGGTGTGCGCCCGCTGTGCCTGGGTCGCCTGTCCGGTGGCTGGGTAGTCGCATCCGAGACTTGCGCGCTGGATATCGTCGGTGCATCGTTCGTCCGCGAGATCGAGCCAGGCGAGATGGTGACCATTGATGCTTCCGGTGTGCGTTCGCAGCGTTTTGCCGAGACCACCCACGCTGGATGCATTTTTGAGTACGTCTACCTGGCCCGCCCGGACTCCAACATCCGTGGCCGCTCCGTCAACGCGGTGCGTCTTGAGCTGGGTCGCCAGTTGGCCCGCGAGTTCCCGGCTGACGGTGACCTGGTGATGCCAGTGCCGGAATCCGGTACCCCGGCCGCTGTTGGCTACGCCCAGGAATCGGGCATCCCGTTTGGACAGGGGCTGACCAAAAACGGCTACGTGGGGCGTACCTTCATTCAGCCTTCGCAGACGATTCGTCAGCTGGGCATCCGACTGAAGCTGAACCCGCTGAAGGAAGTTATCGCCGGTAAGCGCTTGGTCGTGGTCGATGACTCCATTGTCCGCGGCAACACCCAGCGCGCCCTGATTCGCATGCTGCGTGAGGCCGGTGCAAAGGAAGTGCACGTGCGCATCGCCGCACCGCCGGTGAAATGGCCGTGCTTCTACGGCATTGACTTCGCCTCCCCGGGGGAGCTGTTGGCCAACGGTGTCGATGAAAATGACATTGTCGCCGGTATCGCAACCGCGATTGGTGCCGACAGCCTGGGATTTGTCTCCATCGATGGCATGGTCGCCGCTTCCGAGCAGGCAAAGACCGAAGTCTGTTGTGCGTGCTTCGATGGCAAGTACCCGCTGGGTCTGCCGGAGGGCAATCCGAATGCGGCAGCTGTGGAGAGGATGCAGGCAGCCCAGGCTGCCAAAGCCGCAACGAGCAATTAGCCTCGAAACCTCCTTAGAATGAACTACGAGAACTGAACCGAGAACGAAGCGCAAGCGGTGCTGTGGATTGCAGCCGTTGCTTTGTTCCCGGTCCGCCAATACTCCCGGATACGGCAGTAACACCGCCCGGGGGAGAAAGTTTAAAGCGAGAGCCTCTAATGACCGAGAACGTTTCTGGTGCTTCCTACGCTGCAGCCGGTGTCGACATCGAAGCCGGCGACCGCGCCGTTGAACTATTCGCCCCGATTGCCAAGAAGGCCACTCGCCCAGAGGTCCGTGGTGGGCTCGGCGGTTTTGCCGGCCTGTTTGCACTGGGCAACTACGAAAAGCCGCTGCTGGCCGCATCCTCCGATGGTGTGGGGACCAAGTTGGCCGTGGCGCAGGCCGTCGGCAAGCACGACACCATTGGCCTGGACCTGGTCGCCATGGTTGTCGATGACCTGGTCGTGTGCGGTGCCGAGCCGCTGTTCCTGCAGGACTACATTGCAATTGGCAAGGTCGTGCCGGAGCACGTCGCCGAGATTGTTTCCGGCATCGCCGAGGGTTGCGTCCAGGCGGGTTGCGCACTCCTGGGTGGCGAGACTGCAGAGCACCCGGGTGTGATGGAACCGGGCGAGTACGATGTCTCCGCTACCGGCGTCGGTGTCGTGGAAGAGGACAAGCTTCTCGGCCCGGACCGCGTGCGTGAGGGCGATGTCATTATCGCCATGGAGTCCTCTGGACTTCACTCCAATGGCTACTCGCTGGCTCGCTACGTTCTCCTGGAGAAGGCCGGTCTGGAGCTCGACGGTTACGTCGAGGACTTCGGCCGCACCCTCGGGGAGGAGCTGCTGGAGCCAACCAAGATTTATGCGAAGGACTGCCTGGCTCTGATGAACGAGGCCGAGGTCCGCACTTTCTGCCACGTCACCGGTGGTGGATTGGCTGGCAACATGGTTCGCATCATGCCGGAAGGCCTGACCGCCGACATGAGCCGCGCAACATGGACCCCGGGTCCGATTTTCAAGACCATTGCTGAGCTCGGCAACGTCTCCCGCGAGGAGATGGAGAAGACCTTCAACATGGGTGTTGGCATGGTTGCGATTGTTTCCGCAGAGGACCGCGATCGTGCCCTGGCTCTGCTGACTGCCCGCCACATCAACGCTTGGGAGCTGGGTACTGTCCGCAAGAGCGAGGCGGGCGAGGACGGGGCTGTTTTGCGCGGCAGCCACCCGCGCTTCTAAGCGTCGGCCGGCCGTCGGTTTACTGCGACGGGCGGCCGGGGACTGGGCCGGCTGGTCTGCCGTGGAGGGCGGCCTACTGATGCGACGGGGCGGTCTAGATTCTGGGTTGCACAACGAGGATCCCCCCCAAAAAAAAGCCACGGGCTGCAAATGTGAAACTGTATGAGTTTATGACACTTTCGAGCCGTTTTTCGGGCGATTTTTGTCATAAACGCAGTCAGTAACTCGGATTGATTCGCCGCGGCCGAACATAATCGGCGGAACATAAACGCAGTCGACGAAGCAAAAGCAAGCACCCACCAACGGAATCGTTGGTGGGTGCTTGGTTTATTGAAATAGAAACGCTTTGCGGAAAATACGACAGCGGTTAGCTTGCGCTAGCTGTCGCGACCAGCGCCTGAGGCCCATTCCTCCCAGTCAGAGTAATAGTCGTCTCGATCGGACTCGTTCGACTTGCCGACGAGTTCCCGCTGCAGACGTTCCAAATCCATCTCTGGTGAATCGTACTTGAGCTGACGGGCAACCTTCGCCTGCTTTGCTTTCGCACGGCCGCGACCCATGGCCTGACCCCCTTGTGTAATCCGTGGGGCGGCACGGGGATACGGCCGACCCACTTATGTCTTATTGCGTTAATTCCTGTAAGACACCATAGCCGATTTTTAGACGAAGGGGTTACGCGGGGAGGCCCATAGTGGGTCGTGTCCTCGCGCTCAGGCAACTCAATATGTGCTGTGGCCTGGGGAAATGTCCTTTCTGAAAAAGAATGGAAAAAGTTATTTTTTCACCACTCTGTCTGGTGGCTTTACCTATTTCCTGTTACCTATTTCCCACGCAGGCGGTTGATGGCCACACGGCCCGGCGGCAGCTGCTCAACGCGGTCGATGGAGGAAGGGTCGACGGCCACGGCGCAGTCACCCACCACAAGGCCCTCGCGCTCCTGAGCTGAGCGTTTAAGCAGAGCCAAAGCAATCGGGCCGTAATCGGCATGTTGCACGACGGTGCCCACGCGGCCCACGGCGCGCTTGCCCATCATCACGGGATCGCCGGTTTCCGGCAGGGTGGCCGAGCCGTCGAGCTGCAGCATCACCAATACTCGTGGGGAGCGACCAACATTGTGGACACGTGATACCGTCTCTTGGCCGCGATAGCAGCCCTTGTCCAAGTGCACGGCAGCCGTGTCGAATTCAGAGGCAATCCAGCGCGGAGCCTCATGCGGAATCATCTTTTCGTCTACGTCGATTCCCAGCTCTGGCCGCAAGGAGACTACACGTTCGGCCTCCCAGCCCATCAGGCCAACTGGGGAGGCGCCAGCAGCCACCAGCGCGTCCCAAGCACCGACTAAATCCTGTCGGCGTACGAGCACATCCACACGCCCGCCGCGTGGCCACGGCAGGTGCCGGACGTAGGAATGTCCCACAGTCGTAGCCTTGCCCACCTGCGGGAATGCGAGGCCAGCGGCTACCAGTACCTCAGGGGCATTCGGCCCCATGACGGAAATAATCGCCCGTTCTACCTCAGCAATTTCCACCTTGGACCAGAACACCATCATGTTCAGGTACTTCAACAGGGAGTCGAAGCCGGCAGGGGGCACGTCGATAAGCACGGAATCGTCCAAAACAGTCAACGTCATGTGATGGAGAACGTGACCGTTTGCATCCAGGTTCAGTGCTTCAGTGACAGTGCCGGGAGCGGCTTCGTCGACCTTCTGCGAAAAAAGTGTGTTGAGGTAAGTCAGGCGATCCTCGCCAGTGACTTCAATAACGCGGTAGTACGAGCGATCTACTACGCCGCAGTCCTCCTGCAGATGACGTTGCTCTACCAGCGGACGGCCGTAGTGCCATGCCACGCTAGCTTGCCCTGCGGTTTGCTCAACGTTTTTCGCTGAGTTTCCGTCTGGGGCGTTCTCTGAGGCCTTCTCCAAACCTTCCATCTGTCCGCCCAGTTCGAGGGCAGCGGCGCCAGCCACGTGAGACATCAAAGGACTTACATACTCAACACTCACTCCCTCATGTTAACCAGAAATCCTCAAATTAAGCATGGATTAAGCTTGTGTGTATGACGGATTCGCTTTCTTCTCTAGTGCTTATCGACGTCTTCGCAGACGGCGGCCCGGTTGCTGTCGAGGCAGGACAGCCGTTCCTCTACGCGGATGATCTCGGAGCTATTCGCGGCGACGGAGTTTTTGAAACACTCCTGGTCAGGGGTGGTCATACCTGTAATACCGACCGGCACGAGAAGCGATTCGCATCGTCAGCGCTAATGCTGGATTTGCCAACCCCAGATCTGCAGCAGTGGCGGGCGGCTACCGAGGTCGCACTACAGGAGTTGCGCGATAGGTCAATTGAGGGGGATGCGACGTTGCGGTGGGTGTACTCGCGTGGTCGTGAGTCCACCGGAGAGCCGACTGGCTACGTTTTGGCTAGCTCCGCGGAAAAGGTGGCGGAAAACCGTCTGAAGCCGGTATCGGTCATGCTTGCAGAGCGCGGTTTCTCGCTCGACCTTGGCTCCCGTGCACCGTGGGCGCTCATCGGCGCGAAAACGTTGTCATACGCAGCTAATATGGCCGCTTTGCGCTATGCCAAGTCCAAGGGTTTTGACGATGTCATCTTCACGTCCGCAGAGGGCAAGCTCTTGGAAGGCCCAACATCGACCATCATCGTTCAGCGCGGCAATGAACTGCTGACTCCCAACCCCGGTGAAGGAGTGCTGCCGGGCACAACTCAGGCAGCGCTGTTTGAAACAGCCGCCAACTGCGGCTGGAAAGTCACCCCGACGGTCCTGGTGCCCGGGGACCTATTCACCGCCGATGCGGTATGGCTGGTGTCTTCGGTGCGTATCGCGGTCGTGGTTAAGTCCATCGATGGTGAGCCCATCCGGCAGCCGGATGCAATCGCGGAAAAGGAATTCCGCGACCTGTGTGACAAGGCGCTGGCGACGCAGTAGGGCCCCAAATAGTAGGGCTTGATGCAGTTGGGCGACGCAGTAGGGCCCCACAACGCCCGTCGTAAAGCGGGGAGAACCTAGCCCGCGTAGCGCTTGAGCTGCGCGGACATGCGGGGAGCGAATTCCTCATCCCGCAGGCGCTCGTCTACCCACCCGAGATCATTGTTCGGCATCAGACCGTAGAGGCGCTTGCCCGGGCCAAGGGATGCAGGACCGGTAGCAGTGACCATTGTGGAGGCTGCCTGCAGTTCCCATGCACGCTCGGAAACCGGCTTGCCGTAGTAGATCTCAGTGACGCCGGTGGAGTGGACGCAGATGAACTCAATCTCGTCCTCGTTGTTAATGCGCCAAAATCCTGTTTCGCGCTGGTCAGGGCCGGTCGGCTTGCCTTCTTCATCCAGCTTCCAGATACGCGACTCATACTTCAGGTAGTTCTCGCCATCGTGGCTGAAAATGAGCTGCTGGCCGAAGTTGTACTCACCGTCGACGACAGTGTTCGCTTGTCCCTCACCGCGCCACACGCCGACCAGCGGCAGTAGTGCCAGCAAGCCGTCGTGAATATTCGGGCCGAAGCGCAGATTCGCGGTCTCGTCGGGGATCGGGAGCCCCTCAAGCTCAGTGATGTTGCGCGTAGCGGTGCTCTTGGCCTGTTCGGCCGCGCGGTTGATGGCCTCGTTGCCGTCGAGGCGAGGGGCTTCCGCAGCTGCAGGCTCCTGTGCAGCGGCGTCTGTCTGGTTGCTGCCATTCTTCTCGGTCATGCTTCACACTCTACCGCTGAAGCTCTTGTGGCCATGTATGGGCTGTTGTCGCATGGTGCTAACGCTGCACCGACGCTTAACGGCGATGCTTGACGACGGCCTTAGCGACGCACCCGACAGTTCTTCTCCGGCAGCTTCTCCGTGGATTGAGCTGACGCCTCGGCATCCTGCTGGGATGTCGGCGGCATGAAGTTTGTTGGCGACACGGTGCACAGAATCTGTTCGCCTTCGATGGTGATAGAACCGCCCGACACGTACACGCGAGTCGCCGGCATGCCCATCGGTATATCTGAATCCCGCAGTGTCAGAGCGAAGGTGTCCATAATGTGCTGCGTATCAGCCTCAGACAGCTCAGGTTTGACGTGGTTCTTAGAATCCGTTGGGGACGAGGGCGCAGAAATAATCTCCATCGGCGTAATGACCACGTCGCGGCTGACAATGCGCAACTTCGCCGTAACCTGGGTTTTTCCCTGCCATCCGGCTGGCGTGGCCTCGAAGATAGCCTCGGTCTCCCAGCCGCCGGTGGGGGAGGAGTCCTTCAGGCTCTGGATGCTCAAATCGGTCAGTCCCAGCTTGTTTCCCAGAGAGACTCCGTCGAGCGAGAGCTTAGTGAAGTACTGCTTCGTCGGCGATTCTGGGAAATTACCGCTGAGCACTGCCGATGCCGGGATCTTTACGTTGGAAGCTCCGTACTCCAGAGATACCAAGCCGAAGTCGGGCACCTCGACATCGCGGATGCGCGAGGCTACGGAGCTCCACTTACCCGTAACAAAGGAAGACAAGTAGGCCTTGCCACCAATGGCGACGTATGGGGTCATCTCCAGCTGAGCAGTCTCCTGAATATGCTCGGAGAGCTTGTACTCCGCATGGCTGGCGAAGCCCATGTCGGTGGCAATCACCAGCGCGGCAACGGCGAGGATAGAGCCACCGATCTTCTTCTGTCGTCGGGAAATGGACACACTCTATTAGTACCCCATCGCTTTTGGCTCAGACGACATCGGGGAAGTGTTAAATTCGCTGCTGTGTATAGGGTGGGGCGTATGAACGTAACCGAACTGCTTGACGTAGACACCACCGCCGCCGATACGCTACTGCAGCACGCCCACTCCGCCGACGGCGTGGAGGCGTTCGGCGAGGCTTTCGTCCGAGGGCTTGACGACGAATCTTTCGGGCATCGACACTTTGCGATTATTGAGAACGACCGTTACTTGGGCCTGGCCGCCGTTGCGCCGGATGCTGTGGAGATGGTTGTTGACCCGGAGTTTCGTAAGCAAGGAGTGGGGGCGAAGCTGCTTGCGCACATCGATGCTGAGGTCGGCGAGCGCCTGCCTGTCTGGGCTCACGGTGATGTCGCCGGTGCCAGTCGTTTGGCAGAGTTGACGGGACGCAAGGTCATCCGCGAGCTGTTGCAGATGTCCATTTCGAGCTCAGCGTTGGAGAAGGCTGCGGGGGCCGTCGATAAGCGCGATGATGTTGAAGCGCTAACCCTGACTGCGGCACGCGCGAAGTGGGGTGAGGCGGCCGTGGATCGGGCGTGGTTGGCTGTGAATAATGAGGCGTTTGACTGGCATCCGGAGCAGGGAGGTTGGTCGCAGCCACAACTCGATCGCGCTCGGAACGTGCAGTGGTTCGACCCGGAGGGCGTGTTCTTTGCTGCGGATGTGGCCGGGGCGCGCGACAGTGCGGAGGAGATTTGCGGTTTCCACTGGACGAAGTGGCACGCCGAGGAGTCTGTGCCAACTGGTGAGGTGTATGTGATTGGGCTGAGCTCGAAGGCACGCGGACGTGGTCTGGGGCGATGGCTGACCAACGTTGGGCTTTCCCATCTCCGGAGCCGGGGAGCGGAAAAGGTAATTCTCTATGTCGAAGGCGACAATGCTCCGGCAGTGCGCACTTACCGTGCGGTTGGCTTTGAAGTGGCTCGCCGTGATGTGATGTACGGCGCGTAAATGTGACGGTTCGGTTTATTGGAGGCGAGTTGTTGGGGAAGGGCTGAGTTATTGGAGAGGTTATTGGAGAGGGCGAGCTTAGGTTTGTCTCAGTTTTAGGTGGTTTTCCTCTGTCGCGGGGGCAATGATACTTGTGATTTTGGGGAGATGTTGTCCAATCCTCAGTGTTTCAGGGGCGCATTTTAGGGCCTCTTACAGGGGAAATGAGGATAAATAAAGAATTACTTGCGCCGTTCACCGATTGTTAATGTTTTGAACAGGTTCCGGTTACTATCGGTAGATAGGTTCAGCGCAGTGGACCGGAGTGTGGCGGTTCCACGAGAACTGTTTCACTCATTGTGTAAACCCGGAGGATTTACTGTGCTGAAGAAGAACCGTGCGGCATCTGTCATTGGTCTGGCCGCTGTTGCAAGCCTTACCCTGGCTGCTTGCTCTGAAGAGGGCGGCGAAGGCGCTTCTAACGTTGAGGGTCTGGCTGACGTCACCGGTGAGCTGCAGGGCGAGGGCGCTACCTCGCAGCAGCGCGCCATGGATCTGTTTGCCACCAAGTTTGAAGAGACCGGCTCGACCCTGTCGTACAACGCATCTGGCTCTGGTTCCGGTCAGACTCAGTTCATTGCCGGCACCGTTGCTTTCGCTGGCTCTGACTCCCCGCTGAAGGAGAAGGACGGCAAGGACCAGGTCGCAGAGGCTAAGAAGCGCTGCGACGGCAATGAAGCATGGCACCTGCCGATGGTTATCGGTCCGGTTGCCGTTGCCTACAACCTCGAGGGTGTTGACGTCGCTCTGACCCCGGCTCTGGTTGCTGAAATCTTCGACGGCAAGATCACCAAGTGGAACGACCCGAAGATCGCTGAGGTCAACGAAGGTGTCGATCTTCCGGAGAAGGACATCAAGGTTGTCTACCGCTCTGAGGAGTCCGGTACTACTGATAACTTCATGAAGTTCCTGAGCGCAGCTGCTCCGGAGCAGTGGCAGCACGAGGCTTCCAAGTCCTTCCCGACTGCTACTGGCCAGGGTGCTAACGGCTCGGCTGGTGTTGTCAACGAGGTCGCCAACATCGACGGTGCTATCACCTACGTCGAGGCTGGCTTCGCTGAGGACAAGGACCTGGGCATCGCCAAGATGGACTTCGGTCATGGTCCGGTTGAGCTGAACAACGACACCGTCGGTAAGGCTCTGGATTCCGTCACGTTCAAGACTGAGGGTCACAACATGGTTGTTGACACCGACGCTCTGTTCGCAATGGATGAGGAAGGCGCTTACCCGCTGGTTCTGACCACTTACGAAATCGTCTGCTCCGCTGGTTACGACGAGCAGACTCGTGACCTGGTTAAGAACTTCCTGAAGGTTGTTCTGGAAGAGGGCCAGGGCCCAGAGCTCGAAGAGCTGGGTTACATCCCGGTTCAAGGTGAGTTCAAGGACAAGCTGTCCGCAGCGGTTGACGCTATCAAGTAATTCTTTGCGCGCAACGCGGGTGAAAGCAGAGTTGGCTCTGTCGTTACCCGGTTGGCGCGAGGATCACTTCAGCCGGCCACGCAGATCTGAGCTGTAGGCCGAAAACCTGACGTAGACCGGTTGGCTTTATATATCGACACCTCAGTTGATTGGGTACCGCTCGTAGAGGGGTACTGAGGCCAATCGGTCTTCATGTGCGTTGAAGCACAAATCACTTCTACTTAGGAAATGAGATCATGAGTTCCTCGACTCCCATTGAAGGGAAGCAGGAGGCTGTAGACAGCAGTCTGTTGCAGTCCTCAGCACCGCAGGTGGATTCCTCCGGCGACGAGAGCTCGGAAGAGCAAGCCATTCAGTCCGGCGTTGTTCGTCCTGGTGACCGAATCTTCAAGATTCTGGCGGTAGGATCTTCCGCATTGGTGACTGCTGCCATCATCGCAATTGCAGTGTTCCTGCTCCTGCGCGCAGTTCCGGCAATGTCCCGTAACGAAGCGAACTTCTTCACCTATACCGAACGATGGAACCTGGCGGATACCTCCGCCATGTACTTCGGTATTCCGAACATGTTTCTGGTGACCGTCGCGGTTTCCATCCTGGCGCTGATTCTGGCTATGCCGGTTGCGCTGGGTATTGCTATCTTCCTGACTGCCTATGCTCCAAAGAAGATGGTCAAGCCGCTGGGTTACCTCGTGGATTTGCTGGCCGCAGTGCCGTCGATTGTTTACGGTCTGTGGGGCTTTATGGCTCTCGGTCCGGCCTTGGCTGGTCTGTACGGGTGGTTGGCTAAGACACTGGGCTTTATCCCGATGTTTGCCCTGTACCCAAACTCGCCGGCATTCGAGACCGGTCGAAACCTCTTCACCGGTGGCATTGTGCTGGCAATTATGATTCTGCCGGTTATCGCGGCTACCACCCGTGAGGTCTTTGTTCAGACCCCGCGTGGTCACATTGAGGCATCGCTGGCTCTCGGTGCGACCCGTTGGGAGATGGTCAAGCTGGCTATTCTGCCATTCGGTCGTTCTGGCTTTATCTCCGGCTCGATGCTGGGTCTGGGACGTGCTCTCGGTGAGACGATGGCTCTCTACCTCGTGATCTCCCCGTCCTCGGCATTCCGTGGCTCGCTTTTCGATGGTGGTACCACCTTCGCAACCGCAATTGCTAATGCGGCACCAGAGTTCAATGACAACCTCAAGGCCGGCGCATACATGTCCGCAGGTTTGGTGCTGTTCTTGCTGACCTTCGTGGTCAACTCCGCAGCCCGAATGATTGCGAAGAAGTAGCAAGGTCGTAGGAAAAGAAACGAGAAGTAACAATGACTAGTTCAACTACTGATTCTTCGCCTCACGGCCCTGCAGACATGGTCCCCACCACGGAGTCGGCATTCACCCAGATTAAGGGTTCCCGCAAGGTGGCAGACAACGTCTCCACGGTCCTCATTTACTGCTGCATGGCTCTTGCCCTGATCCCGCTGGTGTGGGTTCTCTTCGAGCTTGTCGTCCGAGGCACCCCGTCACTGCTGAGTGGTGAGTGGTGGACTGCTTCCCAGCGTGGTGTCACTGTTGGTGCGTCTGCCGGTGGTGTTGCTCACGCAATCGTCGGTACCTTGGTTCAGGCTCTGGTCACGACTCTCATGACCGTGCCGTTCGGTATCTTCGTTGCCATCTACTTGGTCGAGTATGCAGGTAACTCCCGTCTGGGCAAGGTCACCACCTTCATGGTCGACATCCTCTCCGGTGTGCCGTCGATCGTCGCGTCGCTGTTCATCTACTCGATGTGGGTGGTCATGTTCGGCATGAGCCGTTCCGGTTTCGCTGTCTCGCTGGCGCTGGTTCTGCTGATGCTGCCGATCGTTGTGCGCAACACCGAGGAAATGCTGCGCATCGTTCCGCACGAGTTGCGTGAAGCCTCTTACGCTCTGGGTGTTCCGAAGTGGAAGACCATTTTGAAGATTGTGCTCCCGACCGCACTGTCGGGCATCGTCACCGGCGTCATGCTGGCCGTCGCACGCGTCATGGGTGAGTCCGCACCGATGCTGATCCTGGTTGCAACCTCGCGAATCATCACCTATAACCCGTTCGGCCAGTCGCAGTCCTCGCTGCCGCTGTTCATGCTGGACATGTACAAGGCCGGTAATACCGGTGCGGCATTCGACAAGATGTGGGGCGCAGCGCTCACGCTGGTTCTCATCATTGCCCTCATCAATATCCTGGCGCGCTTCGTATCCGCCAAGTTCTCCGTCAAGAGCAGTTAATGCTGGGCGCCTAACGTCCGCTATTTCAAGGAAGGTTTTTGAAAGACCATGGCTAAGCGCCTAGACCTTAACGATGTCAACATCTACTACGGCGATTTCCACGCTGTGCAGAACGTCGACCTGCACGTCCCGCCGCGTTCCGTTACCGCATTCATTGGCCCGTCCGGCTGTGGTAAGTCCACCGTGCTCCGTTCGCTGAACCGTATGCACGAGGTCATCCCGGGTGCCTACGTCACTGGCGAGGTGCTTCTCGACGGCGAAAACATCTATGGCCCGAAGATCGACCCGGTCTCCGTTCGTAACACCATCGGTATGGTGTTCCAGCGTCCGAACCCGTTCCCGACCATGTCCATCGAGGACAACGTCGTGGCTGGCCTGAAGTTGGCCGGTGTTAAAAACAAGGCTCATCTCCAGGAGGTTGCCGAGAAGTCCCTGCGCGGCGCCAACCTCTGGGATGAGGTCAAGGACCGCCTGGACAAGCCGGGTGGCGGCCTCTCCGGTGGTCAGCAGCAGCGTCTATGCATCGCACGTGCAATTGCAGTTGAGCCGGAAGTTCTGCTGATGGATGAGCCGTGTTCCGCACTGGACCCGATTTCCACCCTGGCAATCGAGGACCTGATTCATGAGCTGAAGGAAGAATTCACCATCGTCATCGTGACCCACAACATGCAGCAGGCAGCTCGTGTGTCCGATCAGACTGCGTTCTTCTCCCTCGAGGCAACCGGTAAGCCGGGTCGCCTGGTCGAGGTTGGCCCGACCAAGAAGATCTTCGAGAATCCAGACAAGAAGGAAACCGAGGACTACATCTCCGGTCGCTTCGGTTAAACGCTTTGCGTATGCCGTAATAAGCCAAAAAGAGCCCCGTACTTCACGCGTGTTCACGCGAGGTACGGGGCTCTTATTGTTGTTGCAGTTTATGAGATTGCTATGTCGCGCACTTGTTTTGCCACCTGATTGTCTAACCGCGGAGGTGATTTGTGCCGGGGAAAACAGTTTTTGTGGCGGGATCAAACAGTTACTGACTAGGTTTATGTCAGATGAATAGCGTTTATAGGCGGTAAAGTGTCATAAACCTAGTCAGTTTCTCGGTTTGAGGCGGTGTTGTGGCTGGGGCAGTGTTTGGCTGGGGCAGTGTTTAGCCTGGTGTGGCTTAAAAACAGCTCCACTTCGGTTTAAAACCCCGTGCCAGTTGGCCCATCGACGCAGCTCAACAGCCCCCAACATCTCTACAGCTCAGCCCAACACCCAGCCCGCCGAGCAGCCCAACAGCCCAGCCCCCCCAACAGCCTGCAGCTTCACGAACCTACATCCGCAGGTGACGCTCCAAGGCCTGCAGGCGTTGGTTAAAGCTGCGCTGGTCGCGCTCATCCTCGAGCTTGTCCAGGTAGACATCGCGCTTGTAACCGGTGGCCAGGTAAATAATCCGGGCGGCAACCTCGACAGCGTGATCCGCGTAACGCTCGTAGAAGCGGCTCAGCAGAGTGACATCCACTGTCTGCGCAGGGGAGTGAGGCCAATTATCGTCGTTGGTCAGCGTAAACAGGTGCTGGTGAATGTCATCGATGCTGTCATCGGTCTTATCCAAGGCCAATGCCTGGTCAACGTCGTAGTCGATGAGCACCTGACGGGTTTCGTGCGTCATCTGCTCAGATACGGAGGCCATCTCGCGGAAGAACCCCTCCACGGCCTCCGGCAGTGCCTTGTTCGGGTGGCGACGCCGGGCAACGTTGGCAATATGCACACTCAACGCGCCCATGCGGGAGATGTCCTCGACAATGTAGAGGCCACTGACAATCTGTCGGAGATCACCAGCCACAGGAGCTTCGCGGGCCAATAGCTCGAAGGCTCGCTGCTCCGCATCCTGGCGCAGGTCCTCGAGAGAATCAATCTGGGAAAGAACTGTTTCAGCCGAGACCAAATCAGCCTCGAAGAGGGCCTTGTTCGCAAGCTTGTGCATGGAGCCAACTCGGTCACACATCACAATCAGGCTGTGAGCCAAGTTGTCCATTTGTTCTCGGTAGACAGTGCGCATGCGTTCCATAGTAGGCAATCCTCAACAACGTCGCGCGTTAGTGGGGAGCCCCCAATTACCCCTCGTAAAGTTATGTAAACACTCGCTCAGAACCGAAGCTTAGCCACCGGAGTGCATAATCTCCGCGCCCTCGGGCACGGTGTCGTCCTCCGGGTCGTCCAGCCAGCCCTCCGGCAAGACCACCTTTGCAGGGGACCCCTGTCGGCCGCGGGCGCCGTCGGCGTCCTCCGGGCGGGCGTGGGCGCTGGGGCCGTCGTAAAGCGGTGCGAGAATCTCGTCGAGCGTGCCAGCGAATCGACGCGCGCAAGAGACTTCCGCACCTCACTGCCGGCAGGGTATCCCCGCAGGTACCAGGCAATGTGCTTGCGCAGGTCGCGGCAGCCCTTACGCTCGCCCTCGTGCTCCACGAGCAGTTCCGCGTGACGACGGATAATTCCCGCGACCTCACCAAATGTTGGTGCCGGCGGCACTTCTTCGCCACGCAGCTCGGCGGACAACTGCGCGAACAGCCACGGGCGGCCAAGGCAGCCGCGACCGACGACGACACCGTCGCAGCCGGTCTCGTCGAGCATTTTGCGGGCATCGGTGGAGGCGAAGATATCGCCGTTGCCAAGCACTGGGATATCGCTGAAGCCGGAGTCGACCATGTGCTCCTTCAGCCGCGCGATCTGTGACCAGTCAGCGTGGCCGGAGTAGCGCTGCGCTGCAGTGCGGGCGTGCAGAGCCACAGCCTGGGCGCCCATCTCAGCGGCGATGCGGCCGGCGTCGAGGTGCGTGTGGTGCTCGTCATCGATGCCGACGCGGAATTTCACGGTCACCGGGATCTCCGTGCCCTCAGTGGCTTTGACCGCTGCGGCGACGATGTTGCCGAAGAGACGGCGCTTGTACGGCAGCGCCGAGCCGCCGCCCTTGCGGGTGACCTTCGGTACTGGGCAGCCGAAGTTCATGTCGATGTGGTCGGCGAGGTTTTCGTCGACGATCATCTTCGCGGCCTCGTAGGTCCACTTCGGGTCAGTGGTGTAGAGCTGCAGGCTGCGCGGGTTTTCGTCAGGCGCGAAGGTGGTCATGTGCATGGTCTTCTCGTTGTGCTCGACCAGTGCTCGCGCGGTGACCATCTCGCAGACATAGAGGCCCGAGACCGTGCCTGTACGCTGCAGCTCCTGCTCGCGGCACAGCGTACGGAATGCCACGTTGGTGACACCGGCCATCGGAGCGAGTACCACGGGGGAAGCGAGCTCAAAGGGGCCGATGCGCATGTGCGCGGACGTGGCATCGGCGGGCTTGGCGGCGCTGAGCGGACTCGAGGAGGTATCTAACACGTACAGTATTGTGTCACGCTGAACTGCCGTTTTCGAATCTGTTTTATCTGGCGGATCGGATCGCCCCGGTTAGCGCTGCGTCCGCGGATGCCTGACGACGATCACCGTTCGGCGACCCCTCCCACCGGGCAGGTCGGTGGTATTGCGGAGAATTTCCAGGATGTGGTTCGACTCTTCGTCGAGGTGTTCGGTGGGTTCGTCGAGAAGCAGGATTGGCGCTGTGCTGACAAGCGCACGGGTGAGAATGAGCCTGCGCCGCTGACCACCCGAGAGACTGTCCGCGCCGCTGTCCAGAATCGTGTCCAGGCCGTCGGGTGCGGCATCGACCCAATTGCGCAGGCCCACGGCGTCCAGTACGGAGTAGATGTCATCGTCGCTGACCTGCGGGTTACCAATAGAGATGTTGTCCCGCACCGTCGTGGCGAAAATGTGCTCATCCTCGGCGATAAAACGCACCAAGTCGCACTGCTCCGTGTTTACGTGGGGCTCTCCGGCACTTGCCGCACTGCGCCACAGCTCACGTCCGTCTCCGTCAGTGATAGTCACCGTGCCCGCAACCGGCGGGATTAGTCCGGCGATTGTCTTCAGCAGCGTGGTCTTTCCGCTTCCCGACGGCGCCGTGATCTCCCGGTAGTCGCCAAAGGTGACCTCGAAGTTTTGCATCGGCAGTTGAGCTGGCTGGGCAGCGGGCTCTTCCGCAGTATTCGAACTGTTGTCGTCGGGGTAGCCCACGATTAAGTCTTGAACCTGCAGAGTTGGCCGAACTGTCAGGTGGTTCTGAGCGAGCGGGGACGTGTGGATTGGCGCTGTGGGGACTGGGGCTGAGCGCATGGCATCCGCTTCCCCTGATTCACTCGCACTTGACGCGAGCGTCAGCAAGGCTTCCCTCGATTGCGCCAGTGTTTGCGCAGCAGCTGGCAGCGGACCAACCGACTCAAAAGCCGCCAGCGGCACCAGAACCAGAACCGTCAGCCACTCGGGAGAGTGCAGCAAACCGCCGCCAGCGCCCCCGGCCGAATCCGTCACTAACCACGACGCTACGACCACGGTCAGGACAGCGGTCAACACGCTAGCCGCGGTGCTCAGTGCGGAGGCGCGGGCATTTGCTCGACCTGCGGCGTCATCGATGGCCGCAACCGTTTTGCTGGAGGATGACGCGGCAGAGACTGCCTCATCCAACTGGCCGTGGATACGCAGGCCGGCGGCGTCGGAAAGCAGCGCTTCGACGGCAGCGGCATGCGACTGAAGCGCGGCCGCGCGACGCTGACTTGAGCGCGCAGTGGTGCGATACGTCAGGTAAGGAGCAACACCGCCGGCCAGAAGCAGTCCCACCGCAAGGAGAACCGCAGCGGCAGGCGAGAGCAGCGCTACGAAGATGACGGCGATGAGAGAGGTCATAAGCGCCACCAACGCGGGCACTATTGAACGCACGACGGCATCGGCAAGTGCGTCAATATTCGCCCCGAGCGCTGTGACAATATCGGAACGCTCACGCAGCGCCAGCGTACGGTCGGCCACGAAATGCTCCCATAGCTTCACGCGCGAGCGCTCGGCGGTGCGCAACGCCACATCGTGGGAGACCAACCGGTCGAGGTATCGAAACGCAGCTCGCGAAATACCCAGCGCGCGCACAGACGTCACCGCCAAGGTGATGTCCATCAGCGGTGGCATCTGCCAAGAACGCGTAATCAGCCACGCCGACACCACGGTCAGACTCAGCGCGGACAGCAGCGTGATGGTGCCCGCCAACACCGGCCAAACCAGGTCGCGGGGTTTCACCAGGCGACGAAGCGCTTGCAGAGTAGTCATCGCGACTGCACCTCCACCACACGATCGGCGGCCGCAATCAACAGCGGATCATGGCTGGTGGCAATCACTGTGGCTCCGCGCCGGGCACGTGCGTGCAGGAGCCTAATCACGGACTGCGCACTGTCGGCATCCAGGTGAGCTGTCGGTTCATCGAGGAGGACGAGGTCGCGGGTGTCGTCGGCAAGCTCGCGCCGAAGCGCCTCCCGCTGACGTTGCCCGAGCGAGCGCCGCGAATTGTCTCCCACCGTCGCTGCGTCCAACACTGGGCGTTGGGGCAGCCACGCGATGCGCCGCAGCAGATCCTGGTCACGGAGAATGCGCTGGCCGTCGCGAATAGTTACGGAGCCTTCCAACCCCTCGTGCACGATGCCGGCGACCGCAAGCAGCGCTGTCGTCTTGCCCACGCCGTTCGGCCCCGCCAGCACCGTCACTGTGCCTGGCTGCGCGATGGCGCTTAATTCACTTGGCCGCACGCCGTCTCGCCCCGGCGCGGAAAGGCGTTCGAACACGACCGTGGGGGCGCTGTGGACACTGCTTGACGACGTTCCTTCGGCCACCTCTTCCACAGTTTCAGAGGTGGTGTCTGTGGAGTTTGGAGTCTGGCCAGCGTCCTTGTCTAACAGTTCCGTGACTTCGGTGGCAGCGACCACACCGTCCTGGGCGGCGTGGAATTTCTGGCCAACCTGGCGCACCGGGCCATAGATTTCTGGGGCGATGATGAGCACTGCCAGGCCGGTTGCCAGCGTCATGTGGCCTCCCAGAAGTCGGAAACCGATGCCGACGGCGATGAGGGCGATTGACAGGGTGGTGAGGAATTCCAGGACCGACGCGGATAGGAAAGCGATGCGCAGGACCTCCATGGTGGATTTCCGGTGGCGGGTCGACAGGCGCTTGATTTCCTCGCTGGGGGTGTCGGCCATGTTGTGCGCTTTGAGCGTTGGCAGGCCGATGACCAGGTCGAGAATCTGACCACGCACCGTGCCGATGTCGGCCAGACGGCGTTCTGTGTGGCCCTCAGTGAGGCGACCTACCAGCCACATGAACAGTGGAATGAGTGGCAGCGTGACAACCGCGATGGCAACCGATGGGAGGTCCAACCATGCGACTGCGACCAGTGCCATCGGGGTAGCCAGCGCTGCGGCCACCAGTGCGGGGAGGAATTCCGCCACGTAGACGGCCACACCATCGAGCCCGACCGAAAGCAATGCGCGCCAGTGCGCGGTGTCGACAGTGCGAGGATCGCGCAGAGCCAGGGCTCGCAGTGCCCGGCTGCGCAGGTCTGTGGCCACGCGTGCACCCGCAGATTGGCCGAAACGCACGAGCGCGTAGGAGCAGGCCACCCGAACGAGTACAGCGGCCGTGGCTATCAGCGCGAATAATGTCCAATTAGGAGTTGCCTCACCCAGAACCTGCGCCGTAATAGTGCCGATTGCCAGCCCCAACGCGATTGTGGCACCTGTGCTCGCGGCGGTCAGTGCGCCCGCGAAAATGACCCAACGCCAGGCTGGGGCCGACAGCTTGAATAGTTTCGGATCGACAGGTGCCACTTTTTAGAAACTAACCTCCAACGGACGGTCTACTGCGAGACCTTACGCTCAGCCATCAACCGCTTGCGGAATACCCAGTATGTCCACGCCTGGTAGGCAATCACCAGTGGGGTAATCACCAGCGCGGTCCAGGTCATGATTTTCAGCGTGTAAGGGTTAGAGGCGGAATTCCAGATATCGAGGGAGACGCCGTCGGCAAGCGTCGTCGGCATCAGGTACGGGTACATGGCGCCGAAGACAACGGTGGTGACGGCAGTCACGGTGACGGCGGTTGCGGAAAAAGCGATGCCGTCGCGGTTGCCTACGGTTGCGGAGATGGCAATGACCAGCCCCGCGACGGCGATAACGACAACAGCCCACAGCCAGGTCTTTCCGTATCCCAACTGTGTCCAGATGAGGAACACGCCGCCAAAAATCAGCGCCGACAGTGCCGGAATTCGAGCGGCGTTGCCGACCTCGTCGCGTAGCTTGCCGGCGGTCTTCAGCCGCAGGAACGTAACTGCGTGAAGAGCGAACACAGCCGCAAACGCAATCCCGCCGACCAGAGCGTACGGGTTCAGCAACCCGAGCAGGGTACTAAAGCCGGAGTCCAAGTTCTTGTCGGCATTCAGCGGGACACCGCGCACCAGGTTCGCGACCGCTACGCCCCACAGAATTGGAGGCAGCCAGGAGCCGAAGATAATCGCGCGGTCGCACCAGGCGCGCCAGTGCTCATCGTTGACTTTGAAGCGCCATTCCAGCCCGACGATACGGACAATCAACGCCACCAGAATCAGGAAGAGCGGCAGGTAGAAGCCGGAAAACATAGACGCATACCATTCCGGAAACGCCGCGAAGAGCGCGCCGCCAGCGGTAATTAGCCACACTTCGTTGCCGTCCCATACCGGCCCGATAGTTCCGAGCATCGCTTTACGACGCGGTTCATCGCGGCCAACGAACGGCAGCAGCATTCCGACGCCGAAGTCAAAGCCCTCGAGAAGGAAGTAGCCGGCGAACAGGAACGCGATCAGGACAAACCACAAAACGGGAAGATCTAATCCGAACATGTCAGAGATACATCCTTATCTACTTTGTGTCCTCAGTCGCGGAGACTTCGGAGTCGGGGCTGGCAGCGGACTGGGCATGGACCTTGTTGAATCGAACCGGAGACGAGATGATCGCGCCCAGATTGGTAGCGATTGGTGACGACGGGCCAGCGTGCTCGGGGTCATTGCCGATGGCGTTGATAGCCTCAGCGGATTCGGTCGGAGGTCCGGCAATAACTGCGCGGCGAATCAACCAGAACCACACCACTGCCAAAATCAGGTAGAGCAGGGTAAAGCCCACCAGGGTGATAATCACCGTGGCCGGTGCGTGGTCGGACACACCCATATCGACGGTCATGCGAATCAGCTCGGTGCGCGGGTCGCCCGCGTGATCCGGGTTCGGGTGCACAATCCAGGGCTGACGGCCCATCTCCGTAAAGATCCAGCCAGCGCTGCTGGCCAAGAACGGGAACGGAATCGCGAGGATACTGCAAGCGGCGAAAATGCGGGCTCGCTTGCCCGTCGGCACGCGCCCCTTGCGAGTAAATAGCCAAGCGAAAAACGCGATAGCCAGAGAACCGACCATGAGCCCAATCATGGCGCGGAAAGACCAGTATGTGACGAACAGATTCGGAGAGTAATTGCCTGGGCCGAAGACCGCCTCAGCTTTTTCTTGCAGGTCCTGCACGCCCTGGAGCGTGACGCCACTGAACTTGCCCTCGGCCAGGAAAGGCAGCACCCATGGCACCTCGATGAGATGCAGCACCGAGTCGCAATTGTTGTGCGTACCGACGGTCAGAATCGAGAACATTGGATCTGTCTGCGTGTGGCACAGGGACTCGGCCGATGCCATCTTCATCGGCTGCTGCTCGAACATAAGCTTGGCCTGGATATCGCCGGTGATAAACACCGCCAGCGAGCTGAGCACAGTTGTCCAGAGCCCGACCTTCATGGACTTGTGAAACGTCCGTTCGTGAACAGTATTGCTCTGGCCACCGCGGCGGCTCTGAACCAGCCACCAGCCACTGACGCCGACAACGAGCGTGCCGGCGGTAAGGAAAGAGCTGGCCACGGCATGCGGGAAAGCTGCCAAGGCAGTGGAGTTGGTCAACAGTGCGCCAAAGTCTGTAAGCTCTGCGCGGCCGGTTTCCGGGTTGTAGACCGCGCCTACAGGATGCTGCATGAACGAATTGGCGACGATGATGAAATACGCCGAGATATTCACCGCAATAGCGACAATCCAAATCGAGAGCGTGTGCATCCAGGTGGGAATACGCCCCCAGCCGAAAATCCACAGTCCCAGGAAAGTGGATTCCAGGAAGAATGCGATGAGGCCTTCAAGAGCCAGCGGGCCGCCGAAGACATCACCGATCATGCGGGAGTACTCCGACCAGTTCATACCGAACTGGAATTCCTGGACGATACCCGTGGCTACGCCCATGGCGAAGTTAATAATGAAGATGGTGCCGAAAAGCCGCGTCGCTCGGTACCAAAGGTCATTTTTCGTCGTGGCCCACAGTGTCTGCATGAGCGCGACGAGCGGAGCTAGACCAATTGTCAGTGGGACAAAAATGAAGTGGTAGACGGTGGTTATGCCAAATTGCCAACGAGATATATCGACGACATCCATGTTTCCTCGACTGAAAAAGTAGACATAAACGATGCGTGTACTTCGTCGGATTTGTCGAAGCCTGCATCAAGTGCCCGCAGTATTCCTGCTTATTAATTCAGTCGGACAGGAGGGGTAAAAAGTTCCGGGGTGTGAACTTATCGACGCGGGCAGGGCAAAACTCCGGAGGGCAATTATTAAAAACAAGCGCGTAATTGCTAGGCTGTTTTGTTGCGCGGGCCTTTAGCTCAGCTGGTAGAGCTACGGACTTTTAATCCGCAGGTCGCGGGTTCGAGCCCCGCAGGGCCCACAAGCACGCAAAACCCCAGGTCATCAACAGCCTGGGGTTTTGTAGTATCTTGCCTGTATTTGCCCTCTGTGGCACCTACTTCTCCCGCTTGTGGTAGCCCATCCGTGGCTTGAAGCCCGCCGGGTGCTTAAGCTGCGCCACTGCATCGGCGACTATCAAGCGGAAGCGTGGCTTCATCGGTGGCATCTGTGAGATCTGGAACCATCCGACATCAGTGGATTCATCATCAGCGACATAGGGGACGTCGTCGCCAACAACACTGCAGCGCATGGAGATATCCAGATATGAGGAAACATCGCCGTTGAGGTGTTCGATAGGGCCAACGGCGCCAGTTCCAAGCAGGGCCTCAACTGTGACATCGAGTCCCGTTTCTTCCTTTACCTCTCGCACGGCGGCGTCGTGAGGCTGCTCGTCCGGGTCGATAATTCCGGTGACTGGGGTCCATTCACCATTATCGGAGCGACGAACCAGCAAGACCTCGGGCAAGGCGTACATCGGTGCATTCGGCGGAACATCGCGAATGACGATAGCCGTGACACCGGGGAGCCAGAGCGGAGCGTGGCCCACTTTTTCACGGAGCTGAACAATGAAATCCGGAATTGCCATAGTTGCGAGCTTATCTGAGTACTAGTAGCGTCCGCGGAAATAGTAAGAAACTCCAGTTCAACCGTGGATTTTGGGAAAAGGGTACTTATCCTCTATAGTTCTTTACGTTGCCAAGAGCGCGCGCAAATGCAATGTTCATACACTGCAGGTGTACGCGGAGTGTGCCACTGAGTGGGCAACTCTTTGCAGCGTTAAGTCGGGCTCCCATCGTCTAGAGGCCTAGGACTCCGCCCTTTCACGGCGGCAACACGGGTTCGAATCCCGTTGGGAGTACCACTAAAAATCATGATGGCCCTGTGGCGCAGTTGGTTAGCGCGCCGCCCTGTCACGGCGGAGGTCGCGGGTTCAAGTCCCGTCAGGGTCGCAATTCTAAACGCCAGTTCCGGTTGGAGCTGGCGTTTTTTGCTTTTGGTTAGTGGTGCGCTGGGCGTCGGGGGTTAAGTAAAGAAAAGTGTGTCTTTTCCGGGCGTGTTGCGGTTATTTGATCCAGCCTTTTTGGAGGGTTAAGGGTCAAAATGTGTGTCTGGCTCGGCGTGTCGCGGGGGTTAGATTTGGCCTTTTTGAATGCCGATTGAGT
>NZ_JASPJI010000060.1:0-485 GCF_030232285.1 Corynebacterium sp. MSK047
CATATACTTTCCGGAAACCTACAGGTCAATCCGTGAAAATCCGCGATTCCGGACACACTTTTTGACCCTTAACCCGGATTTGCAGTGTATGCCGGGGGCTGCGGGGAGGCGGGGAACTGTCATGGATGCTGTCATGGATGCTGTCACGAAACTGGTGACGAATCCGTGGTGGCAACGCCCTGATTAGTGTGGCAGTTCTTCGCTGAACGGTGCGGCGAGCGCTAGCAGTGTGACTTTTTGCGTGGGCCTGTAGTAGGCTGTCTTCACGGATCCCATGTGGCGTCCATCTCGTGAACTCCCCCAGGGCAGGAATGCAGCAAGGGTCAGCGAGCTCTGACGGGTGCGTGGGGTCCCCTTTTTTTATCCCCGGCGTTCTTCTGGCACTTATGGCCAGGTTTCGGGCACTTGTCGGGTTAAGTAAAGAAAAGTGTGTCCGCATGCCACCATAACCCCAGACCACACACCACAAATCACCAAAGAATAGC
>NZ_JASPJI010000061.1:0-447 GCF_030232285.1 Corynebacterium sp. MSK047
GGGGCTTCGAGCTAAGATTCGCCAGCGCAGACCGTATATTTCCTATGTTGGGACGATCAGCCACATTGCTGACAACAAGCTTGACCGCAAGTTCACCCCAGATAAGCCAAATGCCGTCTTTGTCAGCGACGTCACTGAGTTCAGGGTCGCAGGCCGCAAGGTCTATCTGTCACCGGTGATGGATCTGTTCGACCGTTCAATTGTTGCCCACACCGTGGCTACATCGCCGTCGACAGCGTTTACCGCCGGTTCTTTAGCCAAGGCGATTAAAACGTGTGCGCCTGAACCCGGGTGGATGATGCACACTGACCAAGGTTTCCAGTACCAGCATTCTTCCTGGCGCAACTTGATTGGCGACAACGGTGGTGTGCAGTCGATGTCGCGTAAAGCCAACTGTTACGACAACGCGGTCATGGAGAACTTCTTCGGCCACGTGAAAACCGAGAT
>NZ_JASPJI010000062.1:0-426 GCF_030232285.1 Corynebacterium sp. MSK047
GGACAGATACTTCTTGAATCGGCACGGTGTCATTACGGGCGGGGGCCAGAACAACGTCCCTGGACATCACAGCTAGGTTCCGTGCACGCTCACACGATTCATCTTCAGCCCATGTTCGGCAGATCTGCTCTAGGGCACTCGGCGAATACGTAAAAGAGTGTTCTACATGCGGATTTGGTGATACATGACAGTGCCATGTAGCCTTTGAGGAGTCCACAGCGGAGGGTGAAAGCCACTTCGATGTTGATTCTGGGGCTATGGCGCAGCTGGTAGCGCACCACACTGGCAGTGTGGGGGTCACGGGTTCGAGTCCCGTTAGCTCCACCAGTAGAAAAACCCTCGGTCGAAATGAACTAGCCCCCGAAAGTTGGACTGGTTTAACTCTAGGCGGTTAGGGCTTCAAGGGTCTGATTCCGATATTGCATC
>NZ_JASPJI010000063.1:0-370 GCF_030232285.1 Corynebacterium sp. MSK047
TTCAACGCGTCATCGCCGTCTTTGCGCCATTTCCACGTCCACCCGCGGACCAGCTGCTGTGATGACAGGCCAAATTCACGTGCAAGATCCATCGCTGTCTCGCCAGCAAGGTGGCGTTGGACAACTTCCTTCTTGATCTCGAACGAGTACTGCTGCTTTGTCGGTTTCTCCACAAGACATAGCCTGCATGCAGCTTAAACCGACGACAGAGCATACGGGCGGCATACTTGGAGACACCAAGGGCATTGGCAGCGGCTGTATAACCCATGCCTTGCTCAAATAGTTCAACCAACTGCTCGCGCTGATATTCACTTAGCGAACTTCGTGCTCTCAATGACAACTACTCCCCACTAGTCGGTAACTGATTTCT
>NZ_JASPJI010000064.1:0-293 GCF_030232285.1 Corynebacterium sp. MSK047
TTCAACGCGTCATCGCCGTCTTTGCGCCATTTCCACGTCCACCCGCGGACCAGCTGCTGTGATGACAGGCCAAATTCGCGCGCAAGATTCATCGCTGTCTCGCCAGCAAGGTGGCGTTGGACAACTTCCTTCTTGATTTCAAACGAGTACTGCTGCTTTGTCGGTTTCTCCACAAGACATAGCCTGCCATGCAGCACAAACCGACAATAGAGCCGGCGCGCAGCGTGTTTGGAGACACCCAGAGCATTAGCAGCGGCTCTATAGCCCATGCCCTGCTCAAATAGTTCAACCAA
>NZ_JASPJI010000065.1:0-282 GCF_030232285.1 Corynebacterium sp. MSK047
CCGTACGGGATTTGAACCCGTGTTACCGCCGTGAGAGGGCGGCGTCCTAGGCCGCTAGACGAACGGGGCTTAGAACTGAATCCAACTCAACTGAGTGAGCGAATTCCGCTGGCCTACCAGGACTCGAACCTAGAATGACGGTACCAGAAACCGTAGTGTTGCCAATTACACCATAGGCCAATAAAGACTGGCGCTTTCACGCTGTCTTTGTACCCCGTACGGGATTTGAACCCGTGTTACCGCCGTGAGAGGGCGGCGTCCTAGGCCGCTAGACGAACGGGG
>NZ_JASPJI010000066.1:0-268 GCF_030232285.1 Corynebacterium sp. MSK047
GTATTTCGTTCGGCGGGTTTGCTTCACTACTTCTCCTGGTCGAAAGTGGTGATGCATTCACCGCCTGAACCTACCGGCCTGAAAGTGTCATAAACTCATACAGTTTCACATTTGCAGCCCGTAGTTTTTGGCTTCTCACCAGTCACCATCTTGAGAGTCAGACACACTTTTTGTCCATTACCCACGCCGACGCGGGTTAAGTAAAGAAAAGTGTGTCCGCATGCCACCATAACCCCAGACCACACACCACAAATCACCAAAGAATAGC
>NZ_JASPJI010000067.1:0-255 GCF_030232285.1 Corynebacterium sp. MSK047
GGAGTCGTTGGTTTGACTTTCTGGTTAATTGTTTGTTAATGTTTTCTCTCGCTGCTCACGTGGTGGTTGCCCTGGTTGGGGTGGTTGTCTTCGTGGGTGTGTGTTGTGTGAGAACTCAATAGTGTGCCGATGTACTAACTAATACTTTTTTTGGGGAAGTGCTTGTTTGGTTGTCGTGTGCGTGTGTGTTGCTGGTGGGTGCCGGGGGCCTTTGTTTGTTTTGGGTCCTTTTGTGCTTGCGGGTGATGGATTGCG
>NZ_JASPJI010000068.1:0-238 GCF_030232285.1 Corynebacterium sp. MSK047
ATATGTTGTGGTGACCCGCTGAACCCACCGTGGTCTTCTTCACCCCGCTACGCACTCCGAAACCGGAAGAGCCCCTTTACGGTGCAATTGCGTGGTGCGTTCGTGGCTCATTTTTGGTGCAAAATACCCGTGAAAGTGCGTGAAAAAGAGTGAAAGATAGTGGGTTAAGGGTCAAAAAGTGTGTCCGGAATCGCGGATTTTCACGGATTGACCTGTAGGTTTCCGGAAAGTATATGCT
>NZ_JASPJI010000069.1:0-225 GCF_030232285.1 Corynebacterium sp. MSK047
CACCACCGCTTGGAATATCTCCTAGAGGCAGCGGGTATCCCACGGTCGACGTTCTTCTACCACCAACAACGACTCAGTAAGCCAGATAAGCACGCCGTACTCAAGCAAGCGATCCGGGAAAGCTTCGAGCGTAACAAGCACCGCTACGGCTACCGACGCGTGCTGCTTGACCTACGCAACCAGGGCTGGGTGGTCAACCACAAACTCGTCTACAAGCTCATGCGC